>CAYQTN010000049.1:0-5566 GCA_964420445.1 uncultured Candidatus Saccharibacteria bacterium | reverse complement strand
CCGAACCGTTTATCCGCCGCCGCGCTATTCGCCATTTAGAGAAGAAGCGAGTAGTGATTGTTGCCGGAGGCTTAGGAAAACCGTACTTAACAACAGATACGGCAGCCGCTTCAGTGGCGCTTGAGCTCGACTGTGATGTGATTCTAAAAGCCACCAAAGTCGATGGTATTTATGATAAAGATCCGGCCAAACACGGTGACGCTCAGAAGTATACAGAGCTATCCTATCAAGAAGCGGTCGAAAATCCTGACATTCAGGTGATGGACAAGGCGGCTTTGGGGCTGGCCATGGAGCAGAAAAAGCCGGTCATCGTGTTTGATTTGCACCAAGATGGCAATATCTTACGCGCTGTCAGCGGCGAGCAAATTGGTACCAAGGTTAGTTAAACGCTCTTAAGCGAGCGCTTCACATCTCGCTCGGTGTCGCGGCGCTTGATAGCCTCGCGCTTGTCATATTTCTTTTTACCCCGGCCGACAGCAATTTCTACCTTGATAAACCGGCCTTTGGTTAGCAGGCGCAGTGGCACAATGGTCATGCCCTGTTGTTTGGCTTCAGTTAGCTGGGCGAGCTCACGCTTTTTAAGCAAAAGTTTTCGGTTGCGGGTCTGTACCTCTGTGGGTAATTGGGCGGCGTTGGTTTTAAGCGGCAGTATTTGGGCGTTCACCAGCCAGGCTTCGCCGTCTTTCATCTGGACAAACGCGCCCTGAAGACTGCCGTAATGGCCGCGTAAAGAGCGGGTTTCTGCACCGCTTAAGACAATACCAGCAAGATACGAGTCTTTGAGCTCGTATTCAAACCGCGCCCGCCTATTAGCGATGACGCCCTCGTTGCCTGGCTTTTTCTTCATAGACCTTATTGTACCGAAGTTACCAAGTATTGACAAATCAGCGTATTTGTGCTACAATGGTAAGATAATGGAACAACACACCCCACATCTGTTATCAGACGGTTTGCAGCGCCGCATGGCCCACGAATTTGAACCCGGCCACGTTATGGAGCTTGCTAACACCCGTTACGTCGATGTCCCTTTCAGCGACGAACAACTGGCTTATGGCCGCGTCAACGAAGGCCAGGGCGTGCCGACACTGTTTGTTCCCGGTTTCTCCGAAGGCGTGACTTCTAAGGCGCCATTCGCGCTCGAACTTGCCCGCCACGGCGACACGCAAAACGGCTTGGATATCATCCTGCCTGACCAACAGCGCCAAGGCATGCACCTGAGCGGCCGCGTAAACGAACACGGCAAACCCGTTAATGAAGCCACCCACACCCAAGCCCTTGGCTATATGGCAGTCCTAGAGAAAGAAGTCGAAAATGGCCCCGTTAACATCATCACCCACTCCTACGGTTCGCTGGTCTTCCAGGCTATGGCCAAGATTGCCGCCGAGCGTGCTGAAACGACCGGACGCAATATTCTTGATGGCGCCAATGTCGTTATGTTGGCACCGGGCGGTAGTTATGAAAACGAATCAATGCCACGGCTGATGGGCCGGTTTGTGAAGTACGTGCTGTCCGAGACAGTCTCGCACAAAGCCTTCCCCGACCAAAAGAACGAGCAGATGAAAGCCGGTCTGCGCCATATCTTTAAGAACTTCCGCCGTAGCTGGCACGAAGCCCGTGCGCTCGCCAGCGAGCGTGTTGATTACGAAGCGCTCATGGGTAGCGGTATCGGCAGCCTAGCCGTGATGGCTTATGGCAAAGACAAGCTGTTCTCGAATAAGCAGCTCGATCCGACCATGCAGCGCGCCATCGATGCTGGCGTAACCTACATGACCCCGGTACACTTCGAGCCTGAAGTTGTTGCGAAAGCCCGCGAAGAGGCCGAAAAAGCCGCTGCCCGCCAGCGTGCCAAAGGCCGTGATGCCGACGCCGGCACATTCATGCCTCCAAAACTGTCAATCATGGGCGCAACCCATAACGACGAACAGTTCAATCCAAAACGTGTTGCCGGTGCCGTCAAGCAGCACCTCGGCCTCACCCAAGCCGCTTAAGTACTAGTTAACCGGCAACTTGGCGTTTGCTTCGTCTATCTTATTCAGTTCGGTGCGGGCGGTATTCCACAGCGCCGGGTCGTTATGCTTGACCTTGCGCCAGTACCACCACTCGACGCCCCAAAGATCCATGGTGCGCATGCCAGTTGCACGGCCGTACTCGATACGGTCTGCCAACCGGTCTGGGTTGAGTGATTCGTATTGCTCATCAAGCGGCGTGGTCTTCATGCCTCCGTATGAATCTGGCGTCCAGGCTTCTGTTTGAAGCTCGTGCATGAATACCTCTCGACCCCGAGTTAACTCGGTAAAGCCGGCCCTAAAGGCGTAGTACCATGCCGGGATTGGATACTCGAAGTAGCGGAGTGTAATTGCCTTATCCCAGACGCGCTTGTAAACGGAAATCGCCCAGATATCGGGTTTGGGGTCGCCAATCGGCGTACCAATGGCGTTATTGCTCATACTGACCACAACCGGCGTATCCGGGTCCAGTCGTTTAACAAGCTCGTATTCGGACACTAGGCGGTCGCGGTTAAAGTCATAACAGATACCAAACACCTTCAGAAAAAACTCGTTCTCCAGCTGATAGCTGTGCAGTGCCGAGCTATCTTTGTAGCGGTTAACGACAGCGGCAATAAAGTCCTCTAGCGGGTCGTACCAGCTCTGTCCTGGTAGTTCCTGCGCCCACGTCGGCATGTGACATTCCGGCCACCTGGGCTGACGCAAACCGAGTGCCAGCGATACCTCTACGCCCTTGTCTTCTGCCATCTTCATTTGCCAGTCCAGCTCAGCAAAGTCATAGACTCCACGCTCTCGTTCGATATCTGCCCAATAGCTGACCAGCCGTACTCGTTCGACACCTAAGTCGTCAATGATTGCCTCCAGTGTTTCTTTTGGATCGAGTTCGTAATAACGGGCGTAGTTGGGTATAAACGTTGCCCCAACGGTTAGCGGAGTATTCTTGTTTTTGTTGATGTACCACTGTGCCAGGCCGTACATGCTGCCAACGCTTAAGAGCACAAATGCCAGCAACCCAAGTCCAAGCTTTTGCCAGAACTTGGTGCGCACCGCCCATGAAATACGGTTATACCAAAATACCTGCCAGAAACCGGCATCTTTGGCCGGTTTTTTGAGGAGTAGTTTTGGTCGTTTCTCAGCTGTTTTTTTGGTGGGCATGGTAGTATGGCTGTGAACCAATGAAATCGCTTACGCTTGCTATAGTTATACCAGTTTATAACGAAGAAGACTACATCGGAGACTGCCTTCGGGCCATATCCGCGCAGACCATAATGCCCGATGAAGTCATCGTGGTCGATAATAATTCTACCGACCGCAGCGCCGAGATTGCCCGCAGTTTCCCGTTTGTTAAAGTCGTCAAGGAGAAAAGCCAAGGTATCGTGTTCGCGCGCAACCGCGGTTTTGATGCCGCCTGCTCCGATTTAATCGGGCGGATTGACGCCGACACTCAGCTGGGTCCTCAGTGGGTCGAAACAGTTAAAGCGCGCGCCTTGCAGATAGACGAGGCCGATGCCGTTACCGGCCCGTGTGAGTTTTATGACGCTTCGTATCCTCGCTTTTTATTCGGCTTTCACAGGCTGATTTACTTCTGGCTGTCGCGCGTTTCTTTTGGCCATACCATCCTGTTCGGCTCGAACATGTTCTTTTACCGCAGCATGTGGCTACGAGTCAGGCAGGATGCCTGTAAAGACAACGCCATCCACGAAGACATGGACCTGTCGACTCACATAGAAGAGTCCGGTGGCCAAGTACGCTTCGATACACGTTTGCTCGCTACGGCTTCAGCCAGACGGTTTCATAACTGGCGCTATTATCCTACCAAGTGGACGCGTACCTGGCGCCGCCACGGCCTAGTCCCGGCGCTGTATCAATCGGTACGCCGCCCAGATGAGACCACCGAATACTAGCCACCCGGTCACATAGACTAACCAGTTGCCGTGCGACGACGGCCAGAGCTGATCGGCGTCGATGGTGTAGAGCGGATGAAAATAAGCAGCGTCTCGTTTCACGAAGGCCAGCGTAAGCAGTGTTGCTAGATGTAGTAGCCCGCCGATGCCAATAACGTACAGTACGGCTCGGACCTTTTTATTCTTCTCAGGATTCAGATCTATCACACGCTCCAGTATACCTTAGGCCGGGTTGGTGGTCTTTTTGCCGTCGGTTTCGTTTATGTCACAACTAGCCCACAGACCTCTGTTTTGTTCCCTTGCTTCGAGTTCAAGCCGGCGGAATTCTTCCATTTTTTCGAACGGAAACAGCGTGTAGGCAAAACCATAGCCGGCTTTGATAATCTCGGCGTTAATAAGCCGTCCGTCCGGCAGGTAGACATAGCGCAACAGCCGGTTGTAGCGGTCACGGTTTTGGTTGGTCGGGTCGGCTTCGAGCCTGACGGCATTGGTGCCTACCAAATCGCGGGTGTACGTACTGGCTGCGGCCCCAAAACACTGCACCGGTACGCGTGGATCTTGTGTTTCGGGCGTATCGACGCCAATCAGCCGGACACGTTCCTGGGTGCCATTCATATCCACCGTAAGTGTATCGCCGTCCTCAGTGCGTATCACCCGGTACTGCCCCGGCTGAGTTTGAACAACGTTCTGTACGGCCGGCTCTATCCAGCCGAACTGCTGGGCGGTGTACGCTAAGCCGAGTACAACCAAGCTCACCAGTGCGCTCATTAGTCTGCGTTGCTGGCGTTTGGTTAAGAGGCGGCTCATACCGTCATTAACCCTTTCTATTGCGGGGCCGAGGTATAAGCAGTGAGCCGGCGACAGCTCCACCGATCAGTAGAACGATAACACCGAGTGAAACCGGCGTTGGCAAATGCAGGCTGAACCAATCTATACCAAAAACCTCACTCGGGGCCAAAAAGAGCTTTAGGCCAACAAATACCAGCAGCAAACCGAGGGCGTGGTTGAGCATCCAAAAAGTATCTCGTACCGATTCGAACACAAAGTATAGCGCCCGCATACCAAGGATGGCAGCGGCGTTGCTGGCGATAATAATAAAGGGGTCACGCGAGACGGCTAAGATAGCCGGCACCGAATCGACCGCGAAGACGACATCCGTTGCCTCTATGACCAGTAGCGCCATAAATAGCATAGTTACCATCCGCTTGCCTTTCACTTTGGTAAATAGTTTGTGGCCGTCGAGATGAGGCGACACTGGCAGGCGGTCTTTAACCCAGCCGTACAGCCTGCTCTTATCGGGGTTAAACTTGTCATCTTCCTTAGACGCAATGAGCTTATAGCCGCTGAACAGCAGGATTGCACCGAAGAAAAGTAGTATCGGCTCGAATCGGTCAATAACCGCCAGGCCGGCAAATACGAAGATAGCGCGCATGACGATTGCGCCGATGATGCCCCAAAACAGTACGCGGTGCTGATACTTAGCCGGAATCGCAAAGTAGCCCAAAATAACCGACCAGGCGAAGACGTTATCTATCGACAGCGACTTTTCTATCAGATAACCGCTGAAATACTGGCCACCAGCTTCGCCGCCGTAGGTTGCCCAAATCACTAAACCCAGGCCGATGCCGAGCGCAACCCATACGCTACTTTGTATGA
>CAYQTN010000048.1:0-5605 GCA_964420445.1 uncultured Candidatus Saccharibacteria bacterium | reverse complement strand
ATAATAGATAGCAGTCTGTGGCCTAGCGGAAGATACGTCTTTTAGAACCGCCAGAGGAACGGAATTGTTCGAGTAATTCTTTTTGGGCCTTAGTAAGGTTCTGCGGCGTCTCAACGTTAAGCGTCACGATATGCGCGCCGCGGGTCGTACCCCGAAGATGTGGAACACCGTGGCCGGATAGTTTGAAATCGGTACCGCTTTGGGTGCCGGCCGGGATTTTCATAGTTACCGGGCCGTCGACGGTGTCTACTTTCATGTCGGTACCGAGAGCGGCGTCGACCATAGACACTACTTCTTCAGACAGTATGAGGTCGCCCTCACGGGTGAAGTGCTTATGGGCTCTTACGCGGATATTGACGTACAAATCACCACGGGGCGCGTTAGCCATTGCCTCACCACGCTCACGTAAGCGGATAGTCGCGCCGTCGTCGATGCCGGCCGGTATCTTGAGCTTAATCTCTTGGTTTTTAGACTTCGTGCCACGACCCTTGCAGACAGTACACGCCTTTTCGGGCACTTTGCCGGTGCCCATACAGGTAGGGCAGGTGGTAGCCTGCTGAATGTTGCCAAAGATGGTACGGGTAACATTCATCACTTGGCCGGAGCCCTTGCAGGTATCACAAGCTTTCATCTCATGACCCGGCTCGACCGTCTTGCCTTTGCAGTGTTCGCAGGCGTCTTCCATGACCAAGTTTAGCTCGACTTCAGTCCCAAAGACGGCTTGCTCGAAGGTAATGATAATATCGGTTTCGACGTCACGCCCACGGCGGGAACGGCGGGAGCGCTGCTGGCCTCCACCGAAGAAGCTACCAAAGATATCACCTAGGCCTAGGTCGCCAAAATCAAAGTTGATATTCTGACCTTGCGTACTACCGCCAAAGTCGCCGAACGGGTTGCCGTCACTTGAAGCACTACTGCCCACTCCGGCGTGCCCAAACTGGTCGTAGCGTTGCCGTTTTTTGTCGTCTTTTAAGACTTCGTAGGCCTCGTTAACCTCTTTAAACTTGCCTTCGTCACCACCTTCTTTGTCAGGGTGGAATTCAATCGCCTTCTTACGGAAGGCCTTTTTTATTTCATCTGCCGAGGCGTTTTTGCCAACACCAAGGGATTCGTAATAGTCTCGTTTCTCTGCCATATCTGAGGATATATTTTAGCACTTTCAGAAGCCGAGTGCCAGAAAAGTTCTTTAACCGTTACTGTGCCCCGACGGCAGAAAGTTGAACAGTCTTCCTTATGAACTTAGACTTAATAATAGTAAACACAAAATCTGCGTTACCCCGGTACATGTGTTGCTCATGCCAAGACTGACTGTCAGCGTGTCTGATACCGACGACAATCCGACGTAATCCCCATTTTGCTACTACCAGGCCGTCAAAAGGTATGTCACGCACTTCGCTTAGACTCTGCCCGTCAATACTGCGCGGTAGCTCGGCTTCATCGCTCAGCGCCATCCTGGCTACAGCTACCCCTGACGGCAAAACACGATAATCGAGCCTGCATGGCTGCAGATTCAGCTCTTCCAAAGGACGGTCAAGATCGCAAACTGGGATATGGCCGCGCGGAACAGGCACTCGACCCTCGACAGCGGGTGGAGGCAAGGCATCAACAACGGGCAGTATTTCTTGCTCGAAGTTATGTGCACCGAAGGCATACTTCAGATTCATAATTAAAACATATTATACCATACAAATTAATAATAATCTACGCAGAAAAACGACCCGACTTGCCGGGCCGTTTATTGATACTGTAATGACTTAGTGCTGTTATTTCTCGTCGACGACTTCACCTTCGACGGGCTCGTCCTTTTCTTTCTTGTCTTTTTTGTCAGAATCTTCGGCTTCGCCTGATTCTTCGGCCGGCGCTTCGTCTTTGGCGGCCTGCTCATACATCTTGGCGCCGATTGGCATCAGCTTGTCGGTGAGCTCTTTGCCGGCGGCTTCGAGTGCGTCTTTGTCGGCAGTCTCGTCCTTGCTGACTTTCCGAGCTGTTTCGACAGCTTCGTCTAAGGTTTTCATGTCTTCTTCGGAAATCTTGTCTTTATTGTCCGCCTTCAGCTTCTCGGCTTGGTAAATGGCGCTTTCGAGGCTGTTGCGGGCATCAACCGATTCGCGCTTCTTCTTGTCTTCTTCGGCGTGCGCTTCGGCGTCTTTAGCCATCTTTTCAACTTCGTCTTTGCTCAGGCCTGACGAGCCCTGAATAGTAATGCTCTGCTCTTTGCCGGAGCCCTTGTCTTTGGCGGTCACGTTTAAGATACCGTTGGCGTCGATGTTAAAGGTAACCTCAACCTGAGGAACGCCGCGGGGTGCAGGCGGGATACCATCGAGTACGAAGCGGCCCAAACTCTTGTTGTCAGCGGCAAACTCACGCTCGCCCTGCAAGACATGTATCTCCACTTGGTTTTGATTATCGGCAGCGGTAGAGAACACTTCGCTCTTACTGGTCGGGATGGTGGTGTTTCGCTCAATCAGTTTCGTGCTGACAGCGCCCATAGTTTCGATGCCCAGACTCAGCGGCGTAACATCCAGTAGCAATACGTCTTTGACGTCGCCCTGCAAGACACCACCCTGAATAGCCGCGCCAATAGCGACGACTTCATCTGGGTTCACACCTTTCATCGGGTCCTTACCAAAGATTTTCTTTACTTGCTCTTGTACGGCCGGCATTCGCGTCATACCGCCCACCAATACGACGGCGTCGATGTCACTTGCTTTTAGGCCCGCGTCCTTGAGAGCCTTTTCGCAAGGATCGCCGGTCTTCACAATGAGCTCGCCGACCAGGCTCTCAAGTTTGGCACGGGTCATCTTATGTTCAAAGTGCTTTGGCCCATCGGCGTCGGCAGTTAAGAAGGGCAGGTTGATATCGACTTCTTGGGCAGTAGATAGCTCGATTTTGGCTTTTTCGGCCGCCTCGCGCAGGCGCTGCATGGCGGCCTTGTCCTCAGATATGTCGATGCCGTGCTCTTTCTTGAATTCGGCTGCGAAGTAATTAACGATAACACGGTCGAAGTCTGCACCGCCAAGGTGCGTATCGCCGTTGGTGCTTTTCACCTCGAACACGCCGTCACCGAGTTCGAGGATTGATACGTCGAACGTACCGCCACCGAGGTCGTAGACAGCAATCTTTTCATCGGCTTTCTGCCCCTTATCCAAACCGTACGCAAGTGCGGCGGCAGTCGGTTCGTTGATAATACGCTTTACCTCTAGCCCCGCGATTTTGCCGGCGTCCTTGGTAGCTTGGCGCTGTGAGTCATCGAAGTAAGCCGGTACGGTTATGACCGCTTCAGTGACCGGCTGGCCCAGATATGATTCAGCGTCGGATTTTAGTTTGCCTAAAATCATAGCGCTGATTTCTTCGGGGCTGTACTCTTTGTCGCCCATTTTTACTTTGACGCCGTTACCGCTTTTTACGATTTCATAACCCATTAGCTTGAGGTCGCGCTGGACTTCTTTGTCACTAAAGCCGCGGCCAATTAGGCGCTTTACTTCGTAGACAGTGTTCTTGGGGTTAGTCACCTGCTGGCGGCGAGCCAATTGCCCAACCAGCCGTTCACCATTTTTGTTGACGGCTACCACCGATGGCGTCGTCCGAGCGCCTTCTGAGTTTGTAATAATTTCGGCCTTGCCGGACTGCATGGCAGCCATTGCCGAGTTGGTTGTACCTAAGTCTATTCCGATAATCTTACCCATGATTGAGGTCTCCTTCTTGTTAGCAGCATGTGTTTAAGAGTGCTAATAAAATTGTAGCATAAAATTTCTAGCACTCAAGTACTTAGAGTGCCAATTATATACAAAATACTGGATAATTATTAACGTTTATGCTATAATAAAGGTAATATGGCTCAGTTGCTCTCACCGGGTGAAGCCTTGTATGTGCCCCGGTTTATAGAACCCGACCAAGCAATGCGTATAGGCGGCTTTATCCGCCCGCTTTGCGTTGACGCCGTCAAACTCGACCTGACGTACTTTATTGCCACACCCGGCAAGTTCACCAAGGGCGAAGCGCCACTGACAGATGAGGCTCGCGAGGACTTGCAAGTCCTTCATGATACGGTAGACCGCGCGTTGGCGGGCCCGGAGCCAAAAGAAGAATATATCGTTGCTACCTATATGAATTCGCCTATCCGTCGTTTTGCCTGGCATGTCGATCCGGATTTTGACGTCCGTCCAATTATAAATATCGGCGAAACCGAAACGACAATCCTTCTCTCAACTGCCCGAGGCACCTTTGACCCTGAAGGAACAGGTATATATCTCGACCGGCCGCCGGCCGAAGAAGACCAAGTTAGCCTTGAACTCGAGCCCGGTGACGCCTACTTTTTAGATAACCGTGTGCAGCGCGAACGACGTATGCCGCACGCTACGCCTCCCAACTCACTCGGCAGACTGATGCTGCGCTATAACCGTATCTACCCTTCTTGGGAAGAAGAGTCGTTTGATTTTAGCCAGTTCGACGGCGCGGTAAGCATGAGCCAGCTACAGGCAGCTGCCTAGGCCTCAGGCGAATCGGTAGTCTGGCGAAGGATCTCTCCGCCCACGTTATAATAAAACGCTTGCTCTTCGTCTGGCCGTCCGAGGTCAACAGATTGCACAGGCAAACGCGTAATCTCGCCGGCATCAACTGCATCACGCAATCGCTGTGATACGTACTCTAAATCACCGCCGGGAAGCAGGCGGTTATAGTTGCCCATCCCCTACCTCGGCAAGTGGCAAGGCACTGCCGACATAACGGGCGCCCACATCAATACGGTAATCTTTTGCGACCTTTGCGTTGACTTTGGTGTAAAACAACGGATCCAGTTCGCGGCCAAATTCGTCTGTCAGCGGGAAGCCACGCTCGTCTGTCTCGTAGTGATTTACGTCCGTCTGCACGTCCGTATCGTCTGAATGTGTCATGTGTTCTGCCATATAAATCCCCTTTTTGATACTTTTTAAGATTTCACCCGCACCATCGCGTGCCTGATAACCTCGTCGCCTAAAATATAACCTGCCTGTAACTCTTCGCTGACGACCTCTTGGCCGGTGTCGCCTTCGTCATGGCTGACTGCCTCATGTAGGTTGGGGTCAAACGGCTCGCCGACAGTCTTGATACGCTCGACGCCTAGCTTGGCTAGCGCCTGTTCGAACTGCTTAACCACGCCTTGTACGCCTTTAATATACTCGTGCGTAGCAAGGTCTTGTGGTACGTGCTTGAGTGCCCGCTCGAAGTTATCTATAACCGGCAGAAGTTCGCTCACGACCGACGATTTGTAATACGAACCGAGCTTAAGCCGTTCTTCTTCAGAACGACGGCGTAGATTCATTGCATCGGCTCGTTCACGCTGCAGGGCTTCTGTCAGTTGAGCGATTTGTTGCTCGAGCAATTGTACGTCTGCGTGTTTCTTGCCAGGCATTATGCGACTCCTTCGCTTAAGTATTCATCAATTCCAGCGTGCCAGGCGCGTGCGTTTCGGCAGGCAATACGTTCCAGTGTCGTCTGACGGTGGCATTTGGCTGTCATGTCTAGAGTGCCTCCTCGAGTGCCTGACCAGCGCGGGCGACCAGAGCGGTAACCTCTCGGTAACTTTGGCGGGTCGGACCAAGCACACCGATGTAGCTATGGTCTGAGT
>CAYQTN010000047.1:0-5606 GCA_964420445.1 uncultured Candidatus Saccharibacteria bacterium | reverse complement strand
CAGCGGCCGTAATGAGCGAGCTAATACCCGAGTGCATCGCTTCTTTACCAACAGCGGAACGGGCAATAAGCACAATATACAGGTTTAGACCTGATTGGGGGATAGCAAACGCTTTACCGCAAACGCCAGCAAGAAAACCGAGCGCTGAAACAATGGCAACCTCTTTAACTGGCCGAGGAGCACTTTGGTAGATGTAATGTGCGATCTGGCCCGCCAAGCCGGGCGGCCAGCTAAGGCCGTCTTCGGCCACTGGCGCAAGCTGGGGCGCCAGTGCGGCCACGGCGGCAGCGGGTGGCGCTACGGTGCGCGTGGGTTCGGGCGTGCCCGGCACATGCAACAGCGTGGCCTCACGAATACGCTTTTCTGTCTGCAGGTGCAGAAGGGTATCCGCAGCCATTGCGATTGCGCTAGCGTCTACTCTTTCCTGCGCAGCCTGCCGTGAACGGATGGTGCGCAAGGTGTCATTCAGATACCTGTCATTTTTAGTAGCCTTGTCTCGCTTACCAAGACCTGTCAAACGGAACAGGCGCTTGCACTGTTCGTTTGAGCCTGAGTAGACCGTAAAGATCGACATCAACGCCAGATCGGCTTCGCTCTGGGATTTGTAGCCTAACTCCGTGAAGCTGCCAAGTGTGCGTGTCCCGTTGTCGCCATAGGTGGCGGTGCAGGCACAGAGAGCATTAAACTTTTCCGCATTGCCAGCGGAAATCGCCATGTTGATGATTTCAGCGTCGGTATAAAGCTCGGCCTCTTCAACCAGACTAAGTTTGGTATATCGAGCAGCTTGGGCTGCGCGTATGTCTGCAACCATTTTATCAAGCAGGGCGAATGGGTTGGTTGATAACCACATTGCCGGTGCAAATCATGAAGCGCTCTTGCGAGTACACCTCAACACCGTCGCGCTTGCAGCCAGGACCGATGTTACCTTGGACCCAGATATGCAGACCTTTGCCAGAAGTAGAAAGTTCAGTGTAGCTGTTAAACGTCTGGCAGATATGCCAATAACGATCAAAGTCTTCCTGGGTGGTCCACACCTCAGGAGTAGCGGGATGTGTCTTGGTGTCCTTAACGTCAAGATCAAGACAAGTAAACTCGTCGTTTTTAGTTAGAATGTATCCAATTTCCCCTGAAACCTGTTCAGCGTGAGCGCACGCTTGTTCGAAGGACATCCAATCTGAGGGCGACGTGTCACTTGCAAGGGCGTTACCTTTCGTCCGGGGTGCTTTACGCCTATTGGCGTCTGGATCCCCGGGATAGGTATAGCACCATTGCGGGCGACGTCGAAGCTCAATTGGAAGCTGAGCCCAACGTTGCCTGATTGTCATTTATAAGCGGTCCGATTTTGTTTTGCGTTGAGTTGGTCTTCCCACTTCTTCAAGTAGGGCTCAATCCCGGTACGCTCCCAGATGGCTAGCTGGTTACCTGGAACCGTGATCACATTCGGAAGCAAACCAGCTTTTCGTCGGAAGTGAATAGCGGGCCGTGTAACATTAAGTCGCTGACAAATTTCCGTAGACGTAATATACGCCTGATCGAATTTGTCCTGCGCGAGAAATTGATTAGGGTCCATTTATAGCTCTTCGTTGGCGAAACGTGGTACAGCATACAAGGGGCGGCAGCGTAAAGCAACAGATGTTTAAGTATTTCGCAACCTACGATATTCGTTCCGGGTTGCTTCGACATAAGCATCCCACTGTCGAACAGCTTCATTGCGTCTGCGCACTGCATCTTTCCAAGCAACGCGCGCCTGCTCTAAGGCATAGGCTTTGCTCTCAGGGTTCATAATATCAGTTTCTTCGGCCGCCTTTTTCTTGGCGATGCGCGAAGTATTCGATATTGCCATAGCTTGGATTTCAACGTCCTCTTGCTGCCAGAGGCGGCATAGGGCCATAGCGTGGTCACATGCATCGTCGAAGGTAACGACGGCTTTGTTAATCAAAACCGACCATGTGCCAACAGAAATTCGCAGCTTCTCCTCGCTTAGAGGATTAAAGCGCCCGGACAAGGTTGCAAACTTTGGAGCATGAGCGTTCAGAGTGGCTAAGCGTTCCGCATCAAACGTCTTTTCAAACGTCGGAATCGGGGCTGTTAAAAGATGCGGAGGCTTTGGCACCCTTTCGACGGAACCTTCAACAGCATCGAACTTTCCACCCAAAACGTTTTCTAGATTACTCATGTTAAGCTCCAAACTGTAACTTTGACATCTGCTTCAAGCGCCATTTGTTGCGCCTCCAGACAGGGTAGCGCCCAACGGTCTGTTTCTTTGATTTCTGGACACACAATGTGACTAATACCAACTTGGATAATGTGCGGGATGCAGCGGTCGCACGGAGGCAACGGCCAAGTGAACAATGTGCAATTGAATAGAGGTTTGTTGGCAGTCAAAATTGCGTTCATTTCGGCGTGGATAATGCGCCGGTATTTCAGCTCCCTGTTGTTATACATCCCAGCTTCGTCTTTACAACCTCTAGGGAAACCGTTGAAGCCCGTTGCTACAACGGTTCTATCCGGGCCAACAATAACCGCCCCGACCTTGGTGCTGGGATCTTTCGACATCTGTGCAACGTGCTGGCACATCGTCATAAAATGTGCCAACCACTTATCAGTCAAGGGGAGTGATTTCATTGAGTTCCTTTTGTGCGGCTGCAAATGCATCCCGGCTAGCCACAATTCTGGCTTCTGCCTCAACGATGCGTTTTTGGTAAAGTTCGAAATCCTGTTGGAATTCAGTTTGCTTCTGCTTCGAATCAGCGAAGTCCCACCATTCACGGTTAGGATCGATTTCCAACACCCGCTCGGTATAGAAGTCCGCCATAGTGCGACAGAATTCTAAATTGGACATCAGATGCGCCTTTTCGCGGATACACTTCTCCACAAAGGCGTATTGCTTCCGCAGCTTGCCACTGCGAATAGTCTCACGGATCATGTTTGTAATGTGCTTCATCTGTTGTCCTTATTTTGTCCGGTGTTAGGCGTCAGAGCGGAAGCTAATCGCCTGTGCTATTCGTCGATACCACGCTGGCAGCCTGCCAACCGCAATATCCGGGGCGAGCCACGGGCGAAAGTAGAACCCTGTGCAGGCGTATCCGCTCTCGGTCTTCCGTGGGGTGAACAACCCGATATGACTGCCGCTCCACCCTTGGAGTAGGCCGGGCAAGAAAATAAATGCTGTGTAACGGATTTGCAGGCGCAACAACGCCCCCTTGCACTGCCCGCTCATTACCCCACGCTGCATCGTTATAAAGGCCATGTCATTGCTCCCAAAAAGCACGCCTAACCAATCGTTCAACCGGAGCGCGGGCCGCACCAGTAGTAGACCCATCACCGGGGCCGCGCCCGGTTAACTCAGGTGTTATGCCCCAATCGCTTTGCCGAGCGCCTTCTCAATCGCGGCGTCAGCCATCATCTCGGCCTTGTCGGTGCAGGCGTAGCGGAGTTCTTGCAACGCTTCCAGCAAATCCGGAGCGGCAAGCACCAAAGCCTTGTCTGCCGGGTTCGACCAGTACGCCTCGTGCGTTCCGCATCCGGCGTAATCCACAACATACGTGCCGGATGAGTCGGCAATCCACCCGTCTTCGTCGGCAATCCACGGCCCCGGCGTATGTTTCGTATCCATTCTTCGGCCCTCCTTGGGGCATAACTATTCATTCAAGCGGAACGCGTACCGCGTCCGCTTAATTCAGGCGTTATGGCGCATGAGGGCGGCGATCCCGGCGCGCACAGTCTCAACCTCTCGCGCTGCCTTTTGCTCACCGCCAGCCGGGTCGAGCGTTACATGCACGCCGCCATCGAGTTCAAAGCACATCGTCACGCAACCTTCGGTCGCGCGCTCTTGCAACCAGTCCAGCATTTCCTTGTCGGTCGGCGGCTTTTGCGGCCTCGGTAGCGGCGGCGCCGGGCACGGTCCACTCCTGCCGTGGTATTTGAACATTTGCTCACCATCCGGCATCGGCTCACCGCAGATTCCGCACTTCGGGTTGTTGCTCATATCGGTTCCTTCGTGGCTTTGTGCGCCATAACTAATTGCTCTAGCCGAGCGCGGGCCGCACTCGGAGTAAATCGGAGTTCACCGGCCGCGCCGGCTAAGCTCCGGCGTTAGCTTGCATGTCAGCTTTCTCGGAAAGCCACACCTCGCGTGTGTGATCACGCCACGCCTGCTCTGTTTCGCGTTTCCCTTCGTTCCATCTGATTGCAAAACCACAAGCGCATGTAAGTTCACAGCCCCAAAGCGTGTGACCGCTTACGGGGTGATGCCCGAGACGCTTTCGGCTGTACATTGGCCGATGCTCTTCGCGGATTTCGGCAAGTGATCTTCGCTTTTTTTGCTCCAAGCTAACCAATCGTTCAAGCGGACCTGCGGTCCGCACCTCGTCGCTACTCATGTGTCCTCCTGGCCCGCAGGCCGCTGAACTTAGGTGTTAGGCGTCATGTGCTACGGCTCGCTCCGCCTGTTCGATTTTTTTAAGCGTAGCCGCTATTGCCTCCGACTCTGTTGCGAAAGGCCCGAGGTATGTATGTCGAGGCCAGTCCCCGATATCGTAAGTGCCAAGATGGACGCGAATGTCGCCATAAGGCTCGAACGACACGTCAAGCGAGTAGCTGCTGCTTTTTTCCGCGCCTGTAATTTCACGCAGCTTTGCGAAGCGCCCGTGCAGTTGCTGCCAGCCGACCATTCCGAGGGTATGCTCGCATTGGTTCTCGGCGGTGACGCCTAACGAGTCATTCGAGCGGACTTGCTGGCCTGTAGCGGTTTCGTCTGTCATGTCGATTCCTAATAGTGTTGTGCCATGCCTTACTGTAACGCACGTTAAACAAGATTGCAACAACTGTTATTGGATAATTGTGCTATCAATTAACTCCGAAATCACAACCGCAGTTCGGACAGGTTACATGGTATTCGGGGTCACGTTCGTCTATTAGATCATATGCGTGTTGTTCGCACGCCAGCATGAGAGTTGCAGTAGCCGCACGGTACACTATCTGAGTTGATCTGTTGGTGCAACCCTCAACTTCGCAAGGGCCACCGATGTCTTTGTAGGTTTTCATAACGAACTCCCGTTGTGGCTTGTGCCAGCCTGCCAATTCGGCCATAGGCCGCATGGCTGGCCGTAGGGCGCGGGCAAGTGTGCAGCCCGGCATACGCTAGCACCCTAATTCGGCAGCGGCCTAGGCGCTACCAGCTTGCGACCGAAATGGTCCCATTCGTGCTTAGCATCAACGGGACTTAGTTTGAAGTACGTGACACGATTAATCCAAACGCCTCGGCCGCAACACTTTGTCACAGACATAACCGTGTTGCCGTAGGTTTCAACATTCGCTAAGGCATTGTCGGGAATGTTTGCCTCCTGACCACAGTGAGGACACTTCACTTGATCCTCCGTGTGGTCACCGTGTAGCCTTGGATCAAGCAGAGGTTGAAACGTTCGGCGCAAGCTCGGCGAGCAACCAAGTCGTTCCAGAGAAACGTACCTTCGTGGTGCTTGGTGCCGTCGGGGTTACTGATGACAAACTTGATAATGATGTTCGGAAAGTCCACTTTATGCCCCTTCAAACATATAGTCTGGATCGTAGAATGCTTTGATGTATTCAAAGGTCGGTTTCAGGCG
>CAYQTN010000046.1:0-5993 GCA_964420445.1 uncultured Candidatus Saccharibacteria bacterium | reverse complement strand
AGTTTATCGTACGGGCTTATTTGAACGAGACGCCTTTGATTCAATCGTTTGAAACCGGCGAGCTCAATGCCGTATCGGGTGCGCTATCGATGTCTCTCAGTGGACAGGAAGTGACAGAATACAACGTGCCGCTCGCAGGCGCTGTTATGATATTCCTTCGTACCTCGCAAGACATACTCTCAGACGTCAAAGTCCGGCGAGCGCTGGTTCATGCCACCGATCAAAAAGACTTACTGCGCCAGCCTCGGCTTATGAGTGTGCCTGTGGACGGAGCTCTATTGCCCGAGCACCTCGGTTACAACGAAGCAATTACGCAGCTCGGCTTTGATAAAGCCCAAGCCATCAAATTACTCGACGAGGCAGGATGGATAGTCGAGCCGACCGATGGAATCCGCGTAAAGGGCGAGCAGCGTCTGGAGATAACCCTCAACACGCTCAATAATGCCGAGTATGCCAGCGTGGCTAACCGGCTGCAAAAACAGTGGCGAGAGGTTGGCGTCGACTTGCTCGTCAACTCACTGCCGCAGCGGGATTTGCAGGGCGTTATAGATGAGCGTCTGTACGATGCGCTGATGTACGGCATTGTCATGGGTCAGGATCCCGATCAGTTCGCCTACTGGCACAGCACCCAGGCTGATCTGCTTTCGCAACGACGTCTGAATTTCTCGGATTATAAATCGGCTGTTGTTGATGGCGCGCTTGATTCCGGACGCACTCGTATTGACCCAGAACTCCGAGCGGCAAAGTACGAGCCATTCTTGCAGGCTTGGCGCGACGATGCGCCGGCGATTGCGTTGTACCGTCCGCGATTTGTCTATACAACCTACTCTAAGCTGTACAATTTTAATATCAAAAGCATGAACAGCCCAAGCGACAGGTTCATCGAAGTTGAGAAATGGATGATTCGCACCGACCGTGCGGTCGAGTAAACATTTCTGCCGCTTGCAAATGGTGCCGCGAAGAGGACTCGAACCTCCACAGCCTAGGGCCACTAGTACCTGAA
Source organism: uncultured Candidatus Saccharibacteria bacterium (assembly GCA_964420445.1). Lineage (GTDB taxonomy): Bacteria > Patescibacteriota > Saccharimonadia > Saccharimonadales > JACDBH01 > CAYQTN01. The sequence continues at coordinate 4,990 of CAYQTN010000046.1, read as the reverse complement.
ACTAGCGCGTCTACCAATTCCGCCATCGCGGCACATTCGTAAATTGCAGAAACGTAACAGGGGTAATTGTACGCAAGTAGGCTCATTTAAGCAAGCATACGCTTGGCTGAAGCGCGCCGGCTGCCACCGGTGTAAGGTTTTGTTGTCGCTCTTGCCGAGACGATTATGCTATCATGGCAGGTAGTAAACAGCTAAAAACAGAGGGTTATCCGCGAAAAGGTTATGAGTAAAGTTGCGCATTATCTGCAGGAACATTTGGTCGGTGAAGTAATAACAAGTGCCGATGCAAGACGTTACTTTTCAACAGATACAAGCATCTTCTCGCTGACCCCAGCCATTATCGTCTACCCTCGTAATGAGAATGACGTTCGTAAGACCACTCGTTTTACTTGGCAGCTGGCTGAGCGTGGCAAAATTATCCCGGTTACTTCAAGAGGAGCTGGGACCGACCAGTCCGGCGCAGCTATTGGCTCAGGTGTCATAATGGTATTTCCCGCCCACATGAACAAGGTGTTGGAGCTTGACCCAAAAAGCGGCAGCGTCGCAGTGCAGCCAGGGGTAAATTACGGAAAACTGCAGCAGACCTTGCATACGCACGGCCGTTTCCTGCCGCCGTTTCCTGCCTCGATGGAGTATTCAACTATCGGCGGAGCGATTGGCAACAACGCCGCCGGCGAAAAGAGCGTCAAATACGGTTCGACGCGGGACTACATCCGTAGTCTTAGGGTCGTCCTTGCTAACGGTGAGGTTATCGAAACCAAGCGGCTCAGCAAGCGCGAACTGGGCAAGAAGATGGGCCTTAGCACGCTGGAGGGTGAAATCTACCGCGCGCTCGACACGCTCATTGAAGAAAACAAAGAACTTATCACCAAGTCAAAACTAGAAGTCACAAAAAACTCAGCAGGTTACAACCTGTATGATGTCAAACGCAAAGACGGTTCGTTCGATATCACGCCGCTGCTCGTCGGATCACAAGGTACCTTAGGCATCGTCACCGAAGCTATTGTAGAAACCGAAAATTACAATCCTCACACGACGCTATTGTTCGCATCATTCGACAGCATCGAGGATGCGTCTAAGGCGGTAATTGAGCTGCGCGATCTGCCATCAGTACCGAGCGCCATGGAGATGGTCGACGAAAATCTGATTTCTTTTATTCGGCGGACCAATCCGAATCAGCTCAAGAGCATACCTGAAGAAGATTTAAAGAAAATCATGTTGCTGGTTGAGTTTGACGATGCTAATTCGCGGACTCAAAAGCGTATGAGCAAGAAATCCCGCAAGATTCTTGAGCGCTATAATGCTTCCGTCAAAGTAGAAACCGATGCTGAGCAGCAAGAGCAACTATGGAAAATAAGGCACTCGGCGGCCGCCGTTTCCGCGTAACACGAGGGTGGGACGAAAGCACTGCCGATTATCGAAGACGGTATTGTACCGGTTGAAAAGTTCGCAGAATACATCGAAAGCGTCTACGCATTGTTTGAGCGCAACAAGCTGGAGGTGGCGCTATGGGGTCATGCCGGTAACGGCAATCTGCACATGCAGCCAATGCTCGACCTAGCTCAGCTTGGTGACAGGCAAAAGATATTCAAGATTATGGACGAGTACACGAAACTGGTTATCGGCATGGGCGGTTCTACAAGCGGTGAGCACGGCGACGGCCGACTGCGTGGCCCGTACCTGCCACTGTTGTACGGGCAAGAAACGTACGACCTATTTGTGCAGGTTAAGGCCATTTTTGACCCTCACGGAACACTTAACCCCGGCGTTAAAACCGGTGTTGCTATCGACGACCTAAAGCCGCTGCTCAGAACCGAATACGCGTTGACGCATCTGTACGATCATCTGCCGCGCAGTTAGCCCTTAAAGAATACAACCAAGAATATGCCGACTGTCGCCAGCATTACGCTCATTACACTAAGCAAAATGACCCATCGCTGCAGGCGGTCATTTTCTCTATCAAGCTTTTCGACGGTGCGTTCAAGATGATGAATCGGGTTAATGATTTCTGCGTAGGTACGTTTACGTCGGTGTTTTGTTTTAGCCATAAGCTTCTTTGATTAGAACTATAGCAAAGTTGTTATAAAAAAGAAAAACACCCTACCGTATCGATAGGGTGTTTTTCTATGGTGCGCGAGAGAGGACTTGAACCCGAAGAAGCCCAGTGGGCTTCTGAGTTCACGCACGCCAAGCTTTATGTGTAGAAGTTAACTATGTGCAAGGGTACGGCATGCCATTTTGAATGACGCTAAGGTTCAACTCGACAAAAAAAGACCCATCTTTCGATAAGGTCCTTTTTATGGTGCGCGAGAGAGGACTTGAACCTCCACGAGTTGCCTCACTACCACCTCAAGGTAGCGCGTCTACCAATTCCGCCACCCGCGCGTCGTCGGAATGTAATTCTGAGGTTTCCGTGCTTTCGGCAAAACAAGTTTGTCCGAAACCACTGGAAACCCCAAGAAGCTTCCTCCTCTCAAAATCCCAAACGTTCGACAAGCGAACTGGTTTGAAATTTTGGCAATAAACCAATTGCAGCCGAAGATCATCAGGTGAGCAGGCTGCAGCAATTGGAAACAATTCAATGTACGTGGTGGGTGATGAGGGACTCGAACCCCCGACCCTCTCGGTGTAAACGAGATGCTCTAGCCAACTGAGCTAATCACCCTGATTGCAACCCGCGAATGATAACACATTTTCGCACCGATTTAAAGTGTTAACGTAAGCTTTTGTGCACTAATGCCACCGTGTCGTATACTAAGATAAAGACAACAAAAGGAGGCAGTTCATGACGGGATTCATCGTGTTGGTCATATTCATTATTCTCTTCGTAGTTATCCCCGGTATCCGGATTGTTAATCAGTACGAGCGTGGAATCGTGCTCACACTTGGAAAGTACACAAGTACTCGTAGCCCCGGTTTGAACCTGATCATCCCATTCGTCCAGACGATGCGTAAAGTAGACGTCCGTTCAACTCCTATAGATGTTCCCAAACAAGAAGTTATCACAAAAGATAACGTTACTATCGGCGTTGACGCCGTCGTGTATTTTCGCGTTATTACTGCCGACAAGGCCGTGCTCGAGACAACCAATTACACCTACGCAACCAGCCAGTTTGCCCAAGCCGCGCTTCGCGATGTCGTAGGCAATGTCGAACTAGACGAGCTGCTTAGCCAGCGTGAGTCGGTCAGCCTCAAGATAAAAGAAATCGTCGACGCCGAAACCGACAAGTGGGGTATTGATGTCGAGAACGTGAAGATTCAGAATATCGAATTGCCACAAGACATGAAGCGCGCCATGGCCAAGCAGGCCGAAGCAGAGCGTGAGCGACGGGCTAATGTCATTAACGCCGACGGTGAAAAACTTGCTGCCCAGACCCTTGCCGACGCCGCTAAGATGCTATCGAGTACTCCTGGCGCTCTAAATCTGCGTACACTCAATACCCTCGAGCGTATCTCGACCGAACCATCGCAAAAGACAATGTTCCTATTCCCGGTAGAAATGATTGACGCGCTTCGCGGTATTGGCGGTCATAAATAAATCGCCGGCAGTAGCGGGTGTGAACTAGCTTACAGCTGACCTGCGTGGGAGTTGGTACCATGGAAGGGTTAAGGAGCATACCACCATGGCAGAACAACACATCAAAGCAGCCTCTACCAATCTCCGTCGTGCCGCAACCGATTTAAAGAACGAAGAGCAGCAGATTCGCGCAGATGCAGAGAACCAAAAGCGTGAGCTGGAGAAGCGCCAAGTTGATATACGCACCGAGCAACAACGTCTTCGTTCGCATGCAAGCGATAGCAGCAATAAGACTATTCAGGCCGACATGACGTTACTCGTAGCCAAACTCGAGGAAGAGTATAACCAGATAAACAAAACACTATCTGAAATTGGCTCGACCATAAACAAAGAGGTTCAAAATATAGAAGAGCAAGCGCGTGAGTTTGGCGGGCTGGCGGACCGTTTAGAATCCGCATCATAATTAAAGAACACCCCGCTAACTTAGCGGGGTGTTCTAATGTAGTCTAGGACTACTAGAATAGCGGCTGATCTTGTACAACAACCTTTACTCCAACTTGGAAGAAAGAGTCATCGTATAGGTCCATGAACCACTTCGGAACGTGGGGGCAGCCACCACTGGCGTAACCGCCGGTGTATTCGTTCCGTTCCTGGGCAAGTCCGTTCAGGATGACCGGAATGCTCTTGCCATTCTCGTCTATTTGGCTCGCGTAGTCCACACGCCAGTGGAAGCCAATGCCTCCGTCAAATTGCGTGAAGTCGCCCAGCAGGCCGGCAGCATTGGCATCGTAGACTTGGCGTACGCCGGGTGCCCACGTTTTGGTTGCGACACCATAGCCGTCATTGGTGACCATCTCTGATGCTTCGGTTGGAAATGTTTCGCTGTCGATGGCGTTGCCGGTCGTGTTGCGGGTTCGAGCACCAGCGATACCAGTGTTAACCGTTACGCTGTCAACAAGCTGGTTGCTTTCGTATAGCTCAACAACGTTCTGACCATTTATCTGGTGAACCAGTATACATTTTGTGTTTGAAGGCGCTTTTTTGCCCCTTGTAGAGAAGGTGCATAGTGAGCGGTCTTCCGCATCATTATCGCTAGTGTTGCGAGCACACAGGTTAGCCGTGCTGGTAGCTATGACCGGCCAGACATCACCATCTACCACGCCGTCTTCAACCAGCCCGTTGGCAGCCTGGAAACGCTTTACCGCGGCATCTGTCCATGAGCCAAATTGGCCGTCAGGATTACCTGTTTCGCATTCGTAGATATTAAGGCGCTTTTGCAGGAGTTTAGCGCACAAACCGCTAGAGCCGGACTGAAGAACAGTTGCGGCGCAGGCGGTAGTGACGGTGTTGCAATCATTGGCGGTCAGGCTGTCTAGTGCAGGCCAGACATCACCATCTACCACGCCGTCCTCAACCATAGCGTTAGCAGCCTGGAAACGCTTTACGGCACCTTCCGTCATTGGCCCAAAATCA
>CAYQTN010000045.1:0-6011 GCA_964420445.1 uncultured Candidatus Saccharibacteria bacterium | reverse complement strand
AGCGGTACAGATGGAAGGGTCGGGCGCGGCCGCGACCGGGCTGGCAAATGCCAGGCCGATCGCACACAGCGCGGTGGACAGGATGGGCAACCGGCGCACGGTCATGTTTCTCCAATGTGAGTAGGTGGTGTGGGTTGTGGTCCGTGTTTAGACCTGCCAGAGCTGCTAAAAAAAACTACAGCGCTCGCAGGCCTAAACACTAAATGAACCAGTGATTCAGCCTAGTTGTAAACGTACCATCGGCCTCCCGATAGTTCGCAAATTATACAATTTTAAAGAGTAAATTACAAGGCCTTTGGCGTTTCCGTTGGCCAGTGCGCTACACTGCATGGTATGACATTCGAGCTTGAAACTGAGCTATGGGAGTACCCAGGCAACGGCGCGTGGTACTTTTTGACGTTGCCGCTAGACATTGCCAGCGACATCCGCCGGCTTGAACTAACCCCGAAGCGTGGATTCGGCTCAGTTCGCGTTCAGGCCGAAATCGGCAAGACACAGTGGGATACATCAATCTTTCCCGACAGCAAAACCGGTTCGTACCTATTGCCGGTTAAGAAGCTGGTGCGAGCCAGCGAAGGATTGCTCGCCGGAGCCGCTGTGCAGGCTCGGATTACCATTGTTATCTGAAGAAGGTATAAGAGAATAGGGTCTATAATTTAATTATAGCACAAATATATATAATTGTCAATATTTACCTCTGTTAGGAAAGCAGTTATGCTTGATATCATATGGCGGTAATCTGTCCGACGGTGACAACCCTGACCCCAAAGCATTATCGGGAGTCAATCGAACGCGTTTGCGACTTTGCTGAACGGATTCACATTGATTTTGCCGATGGCGTCTTCGCTCCTACCAAACTGGTGCCAATAGAAGAAGCATGGTGGCCAATCGGCCCAGTCATTGATTTTCACATTATGTATAAACAGCCGATGGAACACATCGAGTCGATCATTTTACAGCAGCCCTCATTGGCTATCATTCATGCCGAGGCAGAAGGCGTGCAGGAGTTCTTGCGTGAGCTTGAAGGGCTTGGTATCAACCGTGGTCTGGCGCTTTTAAAAGACACGCCAGCCAGCGCAGTCAAGCCGTACCTGGATAGTATCGAGCACGTTTTAATCTTTAGCGGCGATCTAGGGCACTATGGTGGCACGGTTGATCTTGGCCTGCTGGATAAAGCGCAGGAACTTATAGCTATGAAGCCGACGATAGAAATCGGCTGGGATGGTGGTATTAACGACAAGACAGCCAAAGAGCTAGCCGACGGCGGCGTAAACGTACTGAATGTTGGCGGTTATATCCAAAAAGCCCAAGACGCCGAAGATGCGTATGATAAACTAGTAGAAAGCATAAGCTAAAAAGAAACAATCAAACATGACCACCCTCGAGCTCGAGCTGAAAGCCAACGAAATCCGCCAAGATATTATCCGCATGCTAGAACGTGCCGGCTCTGGGCACTCGGCCGGACCTTTAGGGCTTGCCGACGTACTAACGGCGTTGTATTTCGAGGTTATGCAGTATGACCCAAAGAACCCAAGCTGGGATAAGCGCGATATCTTCCTACTGAGTAACGGCCACTGTGTGCCGGTGCAATACGCTACCATGGCGCATGCCGGCTTTTTCGAACGGGCCGAACTCATGACACTGCGCAAGTATGGCTCTCGTTTGCAGGGTCACCCCGAGCGCACCAAGCTGCCGGGTCTTGAGAACACCAGCGGCCCCTTGGGTTGCGGCTTAAGCCAAGCCTGCGGTATGGCACTGGCTATGCGCATGAACAAAGACATGCACCGCTGGATATACGTCGTAATGGGCGACGGAGAGCTAAACGAGGGTAATGTCTGGGAAGCGGCCATGTTGGCCGGCAAAGAGCGCCTCAATAACATTATCGGCATTATCGACCGCAACAATATCCAGATTGACGGCCCAACCGAAGTGGTCATGCCGCTAGAAGATTTAAAAGCCAAATGGGAAGCCTTTGGCTGGCACGTTATCGACATCGACGGCAACAACATCGAAGCCGTTATTGATGCCTGCGCCATGGGCCGGGCCATTGTTGAGAAACCGGTTATGATTATCGCCCACACCGTGCCGGGCATGGGTGTGGACTTTATGGAGTACGACTTCCACTGGCACGGCGCGCCGCCAAATCACGAGCAAGCCAAAGACGCGCTCAAAGATTTGCGCACCCTGAAGGGCAAAATTAGGAGCGAACATGAGTAACGTCAAAGAATACCGCAAGCTTGTCCGCGATAAGATACCGGAAATTTTAGAGGCGCAGGGCGTCAAAGGTACCTTCCATACCGCCGAACACGACGAGTATGAAATTGAACTGCTCGAAAAGCTACGTGAAGAGGCAATTGAATTTAAAAATGCCAAATCAGTCGAAGAGCTGGCTGATTTGCTGGAAGTGGTTGACGCCGTCATCGCCTTTTATGAATGGAACCGAGAAGACATCGAAGCAATGAAAGCACATAAGCTTAAAGAGCGCGGTGGCTTTACGAAGGGTCTTATCTTAGAGAGGACCGAAGCATGAGCAGCCATCAACACGTCCTTGATATACATACTGAGCTAGAGGCCGAGCCGATCAGAAAAGGCTTTGGCCGCGGACTAAAAGCCGCCGGTGAGCAAAACGAGCACGTGGTTGCAGCCTGTGCTGACTTGACCGAATCAACCCAGATGCACATCTTCAAAGAAGCATTTCCGGAGCGTTTTGTAGAAATCGGCGTTGCCGAGCAAAACTTGGTTACTGTCGGCTCTGGCCTAGCGGCTATGGGCAAAATACCTTTTGTCAGCTCGTACGCGGCGTTTAGCCCAGGGCGCAACTGGGAGCAGATTCGTACCACTATTTGCTTGAACGAGCAGCCGGTAAAAGTCATCGGCTCGCACGCCGGTATTTCGGTTGGTCCCGACGGTGCTACCCACCAAATGCTTGAAGATAACGCTCTTATGCGCGCCCTGCCTCACATGGTGGTACTGGCACCGGCCGATAGCGTTGAAGCCGAAAAAATGACGCTGGCCATGGCCAATGATCCGCGACCAAACTATATGCGCCTGGCACGAGAGGCGACGCCCGTATTCTTTAAGCCTGACTGGCCGTTTGAAATTGGCAAGGCTTATGTCTTGCGCGAAGGCCACGATGTCACGCTCATCGCTACTGGCACTATGACGTACCAAGCGCTAATTGCGGCCGACAAGCTCGAGGCCGATGGTATCCACGCCGAGGTTGTGCACGTACCGACCATTAAGCCGCTCGACAGCGAAACAATTCTTAACAGTGTCAAAAAGACCCGAGCGGTCGTGACCGCCGAAGAGGCGCAAATCACCGGCGGATTGGGCGGGGCTGTAGCTGAACTCTTGGGCGAGCAATTACCGACGATTATGAGCCGCATCGGGGTTAAGGACCGCTTCGGCGAATCCGGCACTCCAACCGAACTGCTGCAGGCCTTCGGCCTCACCTCTAGCCATATCGCTCTCAGCGCGCATGCCATTGTAGATAAAAAGGCGTAAGCCCTAGCATGAACTGGCAGGTACTGGTTTTATTACAAGCGCTATTCTCGGCGCTGCACATTATTCAGGCACGGGGGCTGGCGCGTGCCAAGCACGGCCGCCAAGCCGCGTTGCCGGTAAACGCTGTCGCCTTTACGGTGTTATACGTCGGCGGCCTAGTGGTATTGCCGGTGATTGGCAATGTTGAGCTCAGCGAATTTCTAGATGCTTGGTATTGGTACGTCGCTTCGGCTCTGATGTTCAACCTGTCTTTTTTGTTCCTGTATAAAGCTTCGGAACATCTCGAGAGTGCCACTGTCAGCGTTTTGGCGACATCAAGCGCCCTCTACACACTCATTATTGCCGGTATTGTGTTTAACGAGCGCCTAACGCCGCTCCAGCTTATCGGTTCATCGATCCTGCTGCCGTGTATTTGGTATGTCGCCTCGCTGGCACGCAAGCAGCACCGCCTGTTCAATATCAAAGATTTTAAAAACACATCATGGCTCAAAGGTTTAGGGTTCATTCTGCTGGCAAGCTTATGGCTGTCACTCGGGCATATTATCGAGAAACACATCTTCCAGACCTCGTCAGTTGGCAGTTATGTGGCCTTTGGCTGGTTGCTCGAGATGATGATGGCGTGGGGACTTGTGCTGGCCTTCGGTTGGAAGCAGCGTTATGCACTAGAGAATAAGAAAGTGATGGCCGGGGCGCTCAGGATGGGGCTGCTACGTATCGGTATGGGGCTTTGTTTTATTTATGCGCTCACAATCAGCAACAATGTGACGCTTCTGACGGTCATCGCTAACTTCCGTATTATCATTGTTGCCGTTTTGGCGGGCTGGCTGCTCGGCGAGCGGCGGTTTTATTACCGTAAGCTGGCCGCCGCGGCCGTATCGGTAGTAGCGCTGAGTATCATCTTCTGGAATTGAGTAGTTTGCTAAAAAGCATAAGCCATATACAATATGGTTAAAGCATAAGGTGGAGCTAAAAAGCATGTCACAAACACTGAAAAGAATCCGCACCAATACAGCTCGGGCCCGAGAACTCATGCGCCGCTCACGCGAAGAGCACTTTGCAGTCGGCGCCTTCAATATCGACAACCAAGAGACGTTGATTGCCATCGTGCAAGCGGCGGTAAAGACCAAAGCACCGGTACTAGTAGAAGTTAGTGATGGCGAAGTAAAAGCGATTGGCCTCGAGAATCTGCGCTGTTTGGTGGATAACTATAAAGCCGAGTTCGGTATAGAGATGTACATCAACCTCGACCACAGCCCGAAGGTTGAATACGCCAAAGAGGCTATCGACGCCGGTTACGAATTTATCCACATCGATATCTCTTCGGGCAACCACGACGCGTCAGAGGAAGAAATCATTGCCAAGACCAAGGAGATCGTCGAATACGCCAAGTTTACGGGCGCGCTGGTAGAGAGCGAACCGCACTACTTTGGCGGTTCCAGCAACAAGCACGATGAAGCGTTTGACTACGAAGAAATTAAGAAAACGTTCACTACGCCCGAAGGCGCCCGCTCGTTCGTGGAGGCTACCGGTATCGACACCTTTGCCGCCGCAGTCGGCAACCTGCACGGTAGCTATCCCGTACCGAAACAGCTCGATCTTGATCTGTTGCGCCAAGTCCGAGACGCGATTGGCTGTCAGATAAGCCTGCACGGCGGCAGTGGTACTCCCGGCCATTTCTTTGAAGAAGCCGCTCAAATCGGTGTCAGTAAGGTGAATATCAACTCCGATATGCGCATCGCCTTTCGGGATACCCTCACTAAAGTGTTGGCCGAGAACCCCGACGAATACGCCGTCATGAAGTTAATGCCTGAGGTCATAACCGCCGTTCAAAATGTTGTTGAGGAAAAAATCGCCTTGTTTGGCTCAGCCGGCAAGGCCGTGGTTTAATAGCAGGTAAAGCATAAACACGTTTATTAGGAGTACTGAGGAAAGGGTGGCATGAGTAGTAATAACCAAGTCGATGTATTGAGCGTAGGCGATGTTGTCTCGGACGCGTTTATCAAACTATCTGAAGAAAAGGCATGGAGTTATGTCGACGAGCACGGCAAAAAAGTGCTGGCCATGGAGTATGGCACCAAGTTGCCGTTTGAGCAGGCGGTCATCGTTGAAGGCGTCGGTAATGCCGCCAACGCCGCTGTATCGCTGACGCGCCTAGGTTTAAGCTGCGGATTTGTGACCAATGTTGGTGAAGACAAATATGGCCGCGGTATTATTGCCGCTTTGCACGCCAACAAAATTGACACTCGCTGGGTGACGGTTAATCCTGGCAAAGTCAGTAATTATCATTACGTGCTTTGGTACAAAGAAGAGCGCACTATTCTTATCAAGCACGAACAATACGACTACGCCTGGCCGAACTTGCGAAAACGGGAAGCGCCAAAATGGATTTACTTCAGTTCTATTGCCGAAAATTCATTGGAGTACCATGACGACATGGCCGATTGGTTGGATGAAAACCCCGAGGTGAAACTGGCCTTCCAGCCCGGAACCTATCAAATGAAGTTCGG
>CAYQTN010000044.1:0-6120 GCA_964420445.1 uncultured Candidatus Saccharibacteria bacterium | reverse complement strand
ACCGTCTTTTGATGCTTCAATAATGATCTCTCCTTCGTCTGTTATCGGGTATGTCAGCGATTCTGCATCCAAACTAAGCTCGCGGATACGCTCCTGTAGTACATTGCTCTCTACATGAAATAACGGCGTGCCGGCAGTTACACTGTCGCCAACTTCCACAAATTGATCGGATATAACCCCTGAGTAATCTATGCCCACCGTGTACGATTTTGCCTCCAAGTATGCTTCGTCTGCTCGAGCGTAAGACCGAGTATTATCGACGTACATAACCAGGCCCACCATTAGAATTAGTACGATGAAGAAACCAAAAATTAGTTTGCCGCGTGATCTTCCATTCATGATGCGTACCCTCTCCTTGTTGCAACCGGACGCACATTGTACGCTCGTGTTCTTTTGCGCTCGAGCCTGAGCGCCCTATGTTCCTTGCGGGCGATATGGAGAAACACTCCGAAAACTAATGTGTTGAGCAAGCACCATATCAGCGAGATTGGCATCACTTCGTAGTAGTAGGTCTTCCATACTCCGACCGCACTCGTAAATATGAGAAAGACAAAGATAAGAATCTGCGGAACGATATAGTTATACGGGCTGTCTATGCCTTTACGATTGCCTGTAGCTTGCCATGACTCTTCTCGTTGAAACAAGCCTTGCAGGAGGGCTCGGATATATATCGGGAATGATGCCATTGCTAGTACAAGTGACTCCAGCCGGAAGCCTCCAATTGTATAGAAGGCCAAGAACATTTGAAGGCCATAGAATGACAAGTAGAACACCAGCCAGGTCCATAGTGGCGTCGACAAATTTACCGGTGTAAGGTTAAAGAAGATGTGCAGCACCGGCAACATAAATAGCAGCAGCATTGCTAAGCCCTGGAAGTAATAAGTAGTTGTAGCCAGATATTGCAGTTTTTGGTCGGTAGACAACTTTTTAGACAGCGGATTGTGGTGGAAAAATATCTGAAAACCGCCTGTCGCCCAGCGCAACTGCTGCTTCGAATAAGCCTTAATCGTATCGGGTGTACTGCCGACCGCTAAAACATCTGGCACATACACCGATTTGTAGCCCCGTTCATGCAGCAATAAGGATGTCCATATGTCCTCGGACTTTGACTTTTGGTAAATTCCACCGATAGCCTCTATGGCGCTACGGCGAAAAATAACGTTGGTGCCTACACAAAAAGCAGCGTTAAATCTGTTTTTACCCGGCATGATCAAACGATAAAAGACCGATTGCATAAAGCCCGCGCCGCGCGATATCAAGTTCTGGGAATTACGATAAAACTGTGGGGACTGCGCGAATGCAAGATGCTCATCTTCAAAAAATGGCAAGAGCTCATACAAAAATGATTGCTTCGGGACGAAGTCGGCATCAAGCACCGCAAAGTACTCGCCCTCGGAATGAGTGAGCGCGTTATTAATGTTGCCCGCCTTCGCGCCTTCGTTTGTGGAACGGGGAATATAACGGACACCCAGCTCAAAGGCCAGTTTCTTGACATCATCCGAACCGCCGTCATCTAGAACATACGTGGTGTGCTTTCCGGCCATGGCCATAGCCGCCGTAAGTGTTTCTTTAATAGTCTCCAAAGGCTCACCATATACGGTTACAAAAACATCTACCGCCAGCGGCTTGCCGTGCAGGTACATGTCTCGCTCGTTGGGTTTTAGGAATTCGTCGCTCATTATCGTGCCGTAGCGTAACTTTCGGCCCGCCGGCGAGAATAAATGCTCTTGGGCGTCATGATATTCGAACCCGCGCGGGTCGTAACTCCCTGCCAACATAGTCCAAAGCGCGATGATTGCTTGCAAGATAAGGAATGTCTCTGCAATCAATACAAACACATACGGTAATGTATCACCCCTGTTGGCGGGATCAAGAATAAATGTCCCATACGCAACCGCACCCAATACGGCAATGAGCACCAAAAGCATCAGGGTGGGCGATTCTCTTTGGCTGTGCTTCCTTGTGTGAGCCACACGCTTAGCTAAATCCATCCGGGTACACCGCCTAACTCTTTTGCAAGATAACTATTTTATAACAGGTCTAAGCATACGTTTAGTTAGCTCGTGCAGCTGTAAGCTTTCTTACATCTGTAAAGTACTATTAAGGGTTGCCGGGCGCATAAATGGTAGCGGTTGCCAGCGTGATAGGTTAGAATCAAAGCATTATGACAAACCAAAGATCACTCAAGAAAATCGTTATCGTAGAGGATAATTTTGCCCTATCCGACGTATACAAAACAAGGCTCGAACTATTAGGCTATACCTGTTTTGCAGCCTATGACGGTGTTCAGGCTCTGAGCGTAATAGAAAAAGAACTGCCCGACCTCGTGCTCCTAGACCTTATGGTCCCAAAGATTGCCGGTGACCAAGTTCTCGAACGCATGCGAGAATCTGAGTGGGGCAAAAGCATAAAAGTTATGATTATCTCCAACCTAAACGAAGTAGACGCGCCCGCCGGTCTAAGAAACCTCGGTATCGAAGCCTACGCGGTCAAGGCAAACTTGGCAGATGACCAGATTGACGCGCTGGTTGACGCTATTCTCAAACCAGCCGGTCAGGCAGAAGATGTGTTGCTTACCCATGATGAGAAACCCGAGCTACAGCAGGTAGAAAGTGATGCGCCACCCACGCCACCCGCTAATGTAGACCCATTAAGCGGCACGCGTATGAGCGATTCATATCAGCCGCAACCAGAGGCAACCCCGACTCCTGAGCCGCAAGATCCGGCTTCGGCGCCAACCCTGCCATCGCACGACGACGAACCAGACCCCCAGTACTAAATCCTACCTACCACGAACTGATTAAGGCGAGGCTTGACGCCGTCTACCCAGCCTAAGCCCAATCATCAACCAAAAAAGCATCATTACAATGGAAACTGCTAGAACAGGCAGTAGCCCAAACTCGTGCATAAATATTACCGACATAGCAGTAACCAGACCTCCACCCATAAACGGTTCAAAAACTAGCTGCTTATAGGCAAAGCTTTCGCGTATTTTTATTTTGTTAGCCGGATCAGCCATTCGGTTGAGTAATAAGCCGGTTGCAGTCATACCCATCGCCTGACCATAATCTGTAATACCGCGTTCGAACCAATGAGTCGTGAATATCTTCGGCGCCAAAAACAAGAAGCTAGTAACGATAAAGATGATGCCCGCTAGGCCTAATGTAATAAAGACTGGCAGATTATTTCCAATTACACTCAATGACACAGTCGCGATGGCGCTTGCTATAAGAAGGTCTAGAGCCATTGCGCTTATTGTCTCGGCGGTGCGTCGCTGGATGAAGTGCTGTCTTTTAATTTTTTTCAGTACCAGTTGCACGATAAGCCCGCCAATCATCGCCAACGGAAACAGCGGAACATAAGTAAAGAACCGCTTGTCGGTAACACCGCTGAGCGCCCAACCTTCTACTGTTATCAGGCTTTGCAGCAACAGCCAACCTATGCCGATTGCCGCGCTAAAAGCTAGTAGATTGATAAGTATCGCCTTAGGATTGGCGTTAACCTTTTCAGTAAACTTTATAAGATTGTAGCCGCTCCGTATCATATGCTGACGTTGTTGCTTCCAGTGCTCATCACCTACGTTCCTGTGTTTTTTCCTGTGATACAGGTTTATGAACAAGATACCGCTCACAACTGCCGAAATAATGCTCAGAGTCGCCAAGCCTAATGCGATATCCGTACCCTCTGTCCATCCGAGTTGTTCAAATGTCGGTGCGAGACCTGCGGCAGTTCCGTGACCGCCCGCAAAACTAATCTCTATCAAAGAAGCCGCCAGTGGATTAGTCCCGAATACGGGAGCCAAGAACGCAAGCACCAGAATAATGCCAAGCACATACTGCCCCCAAGCCATCGTGCTACCAAAGGCAATCATGGGGCCTGCCTGTTTCCATATCTCTTTTCTTCCGGGTATGAATTTACCAAGAAAAAGCCCGGCGAAAACCACACTTATAAGAAACTTTGGGAATTGTGACCAGTACTCAGTCACATCCGGGTCTATCGTTCCAAGCACCTGCGGCCCCAAGATCAACCCGCCGACACCGGCAACCAACGAGCTCGGTATAAAGAACTTCTGAAGTACCGTAGAACCTCTTTTGATAAAACGGGCGATTATGAGAATAAGGGCGAGTACAACTAGGCTATCAATGAGTGGAGGCATTGGGTTTAGTATAACAATTCATTGGCCGGCAAGGTAATTACCCGGGTGTTTTGCTCGATCTGTATACTTCAGCGATATCGGAATACGTGGCTGGGGATGAGGGATTCGACCTCATGGGCAAACCAAAATTAGGTTTGCCAACATGACCCTTGCGGGTGGTAGGCGGCCACAGTCCACTGGACTGTGTCGTTCGAATACCCTCTTCACGCACCGACCAAATAAAAAACCCACTTCTGCTCTGTCGCAGGTGGGTATTTTATTTGGCTGGGGATGAGGGATTCGAACCCCCGATCCTGGGACCAGAACCCAGTGCCTTACCGCTTGGCCAATCCCCACTATTTCTGAGATATTTTACCAAATAACACCTTAAAAAGATAGCTCCTGCTGCGCTTTGTCTAATGAGCCCACACTGCTAACTAATCTATTTATGTTGGTTTACGATTACTAACTACCGCTTGCCGTACCGACCGAGTATCATAGCTTCGATTTCGGCTTCGAATTGCCTGTCGTCGGGCGTGACAGCATGTAATGGTATCTGAGCATAGCGATAATCTTTGCCCATTTCTGAAGTAGCTCCCCAGGTCTGGCCCAGTGGCGGTACTTGCTCGGCCAGATACAGTTCCCGGTATTTCGTATTATAGACATACACGTCTTTGGTGGGTAATAGCGGAGCTTCACTGTCCTCACCGGAGATATGTTCAGGGTAACAACCAAGCGCCGTAACCGTGTTCGTCGTAAGGCCCCCCAGCATTCTGTCTAGGCCGTACAGTCCTATTGCGGTCATACTTCCTGCAACCCGGTTACTTTTATCGGGCCAGACGCCGCAGTGGTAACGCAAATGCCCATACGCCTTTTCTTTTGCCGACATCACTCTGCTGCCCCAACGCGTCAACATTTCTTCACTGGTAAGAGTACGGACAGTTTCTCGCGCCATGGCTTTATGGTCAGGATTAGACATATCAAGAATTCGAAGCACGCTATGCATATCAATTGAACGGGTCTCTATCCTACGCAAACTGCCGTCTTCGCCCCTATCCCATCCGGTAGCAAAATAGCCCCCTCGCTCATCCTGCACCCAACCCTGCTCTAAGATGAAGTTGAACAATCTGTCCGCCCTGGCCTCGAGTTGTTGAGCAGCTACCTCATTGGAATGAACTGTCCTATAGATAGCGGCGGCTTTTCGCAAGCTTATTACCGCCTGGCACTGGATTTCAATTGGAGCAACACCGTACTGTGAATTTACCCATTCACCGTTTTTATGAACCATCGCGTCCGCGGAATCCTTCCAACCTTGATTGCGCATGCCACGGCCATTTGCATACGGATTCCTGTACTCTACGAGTCCTTGAGGGTTCTCGTCCATGCGTTCGGTAAGCCACAGCACCGATAGATTAAAAGCGTGAATCATCTTTTGCACGCTACCGTCTGCCGCCGTGTACTCCCGCTTCATAACGTAAGAGGGGTCTATGGATTGCAAATGCGCAACTGCATCAACAAACAGGCCCGGCGCATCGGCAGAAGCGTAAAATCTTGGCGCCCAATCCTTATAATTTTGAAATTTTTGCCCTAAAGGATCGTCCGGAGAGAAGTCGACAAGAATAATTGAGCCAGGCCTTTCAAACCCATACGGCGTTCCGGGGATAAATACTTCATTTTTCGTACCCTGAGTACTGGCAAGCGATGCAACCACTGTATCTAATAGTTGAGGGTGTACATATTTTAAGTCCTCGCCCGCGATTAGATCATCACGACCATGCTGCCGTTCGTATCGCGATCTTTCGCCGGTACCATGAATGTCTACCGAGGCAACGGTGGAGCCCATGAATCCGATTTCTTCGGGCATACTCACGTTTGCGGCCTTCATGACAACTTCGATAGGGGTAATCGGATGCGTCGGAAGTACAATTTCCGGACGATGAATATGCACGACTACTTCTTCCTGCCGCAATGAAGCCCGGTCTTAG
>CAYQTN010000043.1:0-6196 GCA_964420445.1 uncultured Candidatus Saccharibacteria bacterium | reverse complement strand
TCAGCGGCTCGTCAAAACTACTAAAGAAATGCCGTGCGGCCAAGTAACAAATTCCCCACGATGCGATGACGAGCAATAACAGCGGTGAGCGTCCCCAGACGAGGTACAGTGCCGTCAGGCCGAGGAACTGGCCCAGTGCCGCCTGAATGGTAATCCAAAACGAGTTTGATCGCGGCTTTATGACAATCAGCCATATTTCAAACGCTAAAACCCACACCAGCTGCCAAGCCTGTGACGGCGCTTGAGCCATAAATACCACAAAGGAAAGCCCGGCAATAATATCAATCGCGTTGGCTCGGATACTTGCCGGCCAATGACGAGGCCGGATAGCTAACATGCGCCACTTGCTAAGCAGAACGACGCCATAAGCCAGCGGCAAGATAGACCAGCGGACAAATACAAATACCAGAATTGGCACAATAGCCACTAATGCCCAGTGGATAACTTGACTGAAGCCCTTGGCGGGCTTAATTCTGGCTACTGCTCGTCTCATTGCTGCCTAGTATTATAACAAAGTCAGCGCCCGTTGCGTCGATGTTGCCATCCGGCAACGACGTAACAGCTTTGAGATTGAGACGTTTTTCTAAGTAGTTCAGGGTATACTTCTTTTCACCCGAACGAAGGTCAACAAGAATAGTATTGGTGTAGGTTTTGGTCGGTGCATCACCAACAGACAAGATATCGTACCCGAAAGATTTCAGTTCGGTGCTCTTTTTGGTCGCCAGGCCGGTGGTATTAGTGCCGTTAAGCACTATAATTTTCGCGTCTTCGCTCTTCAAAAACGCGTCGCGCATAATATTTCGGACGTAGTTCTGGATCTCGCTGTAATCAAACAAGCCAGCTTTAGGCACTTGGACCGAAAGACTGTTGATGGAGTCGCCTTTTACGTAGTCATCCAGGCCTACCGATGCCACTTTGTCGCCCGGAATCTCTTTGGCCAGGTCGTAGATACGCAGAATCTCATTGATACTGAAGTCCGTCTCTATTTGATCACCAAAGTCACCGATAAGCTGGTTGAGTTTTACGGGGTTCGCGAGCGTACCTGTGCTCAGTACCTTTTCTTTCAGGGCAAGTATGACTTGGCGCTGTCGCTCGGCACGATCGAAATCGCCTCTAACTGAAGTCTTCCTCGAACGGGCGTACATCAATGCGCGCTTGCCATCAAAAGTCTGGACGCCCTCGGCGGCTATTGTCGCCTTACCGTTATTTTCCCATGCCATCGATGGGTCCACTAGGGCTTCTTTGACATCTATTTGTATCCCGCCGACGGTATCAATCGCTTTCCTAAAGCCAGCAAAATCAATCATTACATGATAATGAAGCGGCACGCCCATAGCTTCGCTGACTGTCTGTTTTATGGCGTCTAAGCCGGCCTTTTCGGACTTATCAACTGCTTCTTGCGAACCACGCTGCCTCGATGAATAGTTGTTTAATACGGCGTATTTCGCATCTGCATAGACCTGGTTGATTTTTGACTTGTAGCCACTCGGCGATTTTACCCATAAATCACGCGGGATACTTAAGAGCGCTGCTTCGTTGGCGATTGGGTCGATGCTGGCGACGATGATGGTGTCTGTAAGATCCGGGCCGCTACGCTGCTCTTCACCGCCCTTGCCCATTATAAGGATGTTAACGCGGCCGTCACCCTCGCCTTTAAGCAGAGTCGGATCAACGTTTTCGTTATTTAAGATAAGCGAGTTTCCACCGCCCTTGAATATGCCACGGCTGGTCAGATAAACTCGCAGCGCCAGACCACCACCAACCAATAGCAATAGCGCTCCCAGTACGGCGCTGATACGCAGACCAAGCTTCAGCTTGCCTGGTTTATCATGAGCATGCTTGTCATGCCTCCGACCACGCTTGAACAGCTTGCGCTTCTTTTTAGTCGGTAGTTCGAATGCGGCGTCTTCATGGCTCTCGCCTGACGCATGCATTTTCTTAGATTCAAATGCCTCGGTTAGTTCATTCTCATTATTGCGGTCTCCGGGGCTTGGTATGACCGGCTGAACGACGGGGGTGAATCCATCTTTGAACTTGAAGTTATCTACCTTCGGAATAACTTGGGCTTCCTCGAATTTTTTGCTTGGACGATAGTACTGATTAAAAGACCTGAGATCAGGCCTGTTACGAGAGCGGGACGTATGCCCGGTCACAAACCCGTCTACAGAAGCTGGACGAGATTTTTTGGGACGACTAAAATTATCCATAGGGTCTAACCCGTCCAGTATAACGGCTTATGCTACCTGCGTAAACGCCATTAGCGGGAAGTTTGCTTTTCCGCTATAGTTAGGCTCTGTACATGGATATGCTGCCAACACAAAACCAACCCAACGCGTCACCGCAGTCACCACAAGGTCCGCCGCCGCAAGTTCAGCGCCCTACCGTGACACCGCCTGTCGCTGCTGCGCCTCGCAAGAACCACGATGGCCTTAAAAGCATCGCAACAACTATACTGATCTTACTGCTAGCTCCGCTGCTAGCACTACTAATTACAACTTTTGCCTTCCAATCTTATGAAGTTGATGGCCCCAGCATGGAACCGACCCTTCAAACCAAGCAAAGGCTAATTATCTGGAAGGTCGGCCGCACGTGGGCACGAGTTACCAAAAATGAATATGTCCCTGAGCGCGGCCAGGTTATTGTATTCATCAAACGCGGCTTGTTCGACTTCAAAAGCAGTAGCGAAAAACAGCTTATCAAACGAGTCATCGGCCTGCCTGGCGAACGGGTCATCGTAAAAGACGGCACCATTACCGTATTTAACGACGAATTCCCCGAAGGATTTAACCCGGACACAATATTCCCTTACGGCGAGCCAGATGAGGTATTTGTCGAAGGCAATAACGAGTTCACTGTTGAGCCCGGCCACATCTTTGTTGTGGGCGATAACCGCGACAACTCACTCGACTCACGCTCGTTCGGCACAGTGCCGGTTAAAGATATCGTTGGTACTTTATCAGCACGCATACTACCGCTTTCAGAAGCAAAAAAGTTCTAGCTTTTCTTGACGGTGCTCAGTAATTGCACCAGAGAATCAAGATCGTCATCAGTTTCAAAACGGATCACGAGCCGGCCACCTTTGGCCATGTGCGTGACTGTTACGGAACGATCGAGCACTTTGGCCAGCTGCTTGGTCTGAGGCGTTGTGCTTGATGTGCGGGTCGTGGCTTTTTTTGCAGTTGGCGCTCCGCCCTTGGCCGCTACCACAAACTGTTCGGCCTGGCGTACGGACCAGCCGTGTTTTTGTATTAGCAACAATAGTTCTTCTTGCCTTTCGGGTTGATGCTTCAATGCCAAAATTGCGCGGGCGTGCCCTTCACTAATGCGCTCGTTTTGTAACGCATCCTGTGCGGCGGGTGGCAGTTGCATAAGTCGCACAATATTGTTTACGGTCGATACTGCTTTTCCGAGGCGTTTCGCAATGGTGTCGTAGCTTTGGTTAAATAGTTCATGCAGCCTGTTAATAGATACTGCCTGTTCCAGCGGAGACAAATCAACGCGCTGAATATTCTCTACAAGCGCTACTTCTAAAAGCTCTAACTCCTCCATGGTACGGACAATAGCCGGAATTTTTTGCAGACCAGCTATCTTACTAGCACGCCAGCGGCGTTCACCAGCAATAATCATATAAAGACCGTCTTTAGCGGGAGTCACTATTATAGGTTGCAGGATACCAAGCCGTCGTATTGAGTCTGCAAGCTCCTGAAGTGCCGATTCGTCAAACGTACGCCTTGGCTGGTCGGCGTTCGGGTATATTTCCTTGATGAACAAATTTTGTACTCGGTTCTTATCCTGAGAAAACAGATGTTCTTCAACCCCCTGCGGCATAAGAACATCTAAGCCCTTGCCGAGTCCCTTTTGTTGTTTAGTCGACACGCTTCATCACCTCCTTTGCCAAACTCTTATATGCCCGTGCACCTTTGGACCATTTGTCATGTTCGGCAATTGGCTTACCGAAACTTGGTGCCTCTGCTAGGCGTACATTACGCGGTATTATTGTCGAAAACACCTTGTTCCCAAAGTGTTTAGCAAGCTCTGCTTTGACTTGCTCAGACAGACTATTACGCGAATCAAACATTGTTAAAACAACACCAAGTATTTGGAGCTCCGAATTAACAGATTGCTGAATGCGTTCAATGACACCAACAAGCTGACTTAGTCCTTCTAGTGCGTAGTATTCCGTCTGAACTGGTATTAAAACTTGTTGTGCTGCAGACAACGCATTAATTGTAAGCAGTCCGAGTGATGGCGGGCAGTCGATAAGAATATAGTCGTGATTGAACTGCTCAAGCACCTGTTTTAGTTGTAGCTCACGTTGCAAAGAGCTAACAAGCTGAACCTCGGCTCCTGCCAAATTCGCATTAGCCGGTAGTACCTGCAGGTTATCGAAGTCAGTGTCGCGTACTACGCTTGGAGCTGTCTCATGGTTGAACAAAACATCGTACATAGTCTCTTGGAGAGTGTTCTTATCTATGCCAAGTCCGCTGGTGGCGTTG
The DNA here is from genome assembly GCA_964420445.1 of uncultured Candidatus Saccharibacteria bacterium. Taxonomy (GTDB): domain Bacteria; phylum Patescibacteriota; class Saccharimonadia; order Saccharimonadales; family JACDBH01; genus CAYQTN01. The sequence goes on along the minus strand of CAYQTN010000043.1, from coordinate 1,700 downwards.
CCTTGCGGGTCTAAGTCCACGACTAGCACCCGCTTACCCGCCTTGGCCAGATAACTGCCTAGGTTAACGGTCGTCGTGGTTTTACCCACGCCGCCCTTCTGGTTTAGTATCGCAATGATTGAGCTCATTTTTACCCCGTAATCTATAGATTAGACTAGCATACTTTTCACGCGCTGTCTTAGGCATTTCACGCGCCTACGTCTAACTGCGTTACACCGTTATGATTTCGCGGCATATGCGGTTACAATAAGCGCAATGACAGGTTACCGAGTATGAGGCTAAAATCGGTTATAACTAGGCTCCAGCACATTAAATTGCTGGTTAATCTCGCGGGTCGTAAAATATATTCCAAACTACCGCGTAAAGTCCGTGCTTTACTATCGCGCAGTTTGATCCGTTTCAAATCGCTGCCATGGCGTGTCATCGGTATCGCACTAATGGCTGCCATACTCATTGGCTGGCTTAGCGTTCACTTTTATTTTGCATCGCCCTCCCGCTTAACAGAGAAGGTTGGTTCGAATATCACCTCAATCCAGAGCCTTGAGCAAAACATACAAAAAACTGCCGACGAGCTCCAGAAACACTCTCTTAATAACGATCTTCCTGCAACTGAGGCCTCTTTGGGTAATCTCTCGGCTGATATCGGTAATAATGATTTCTCGATGCCCTGGAAGCCTCTATTCTGGTATGCCTATAGGGGCAATGACGAGATATCAGAGAGACTGACTGTCGTGTACGATTTACAGTCCGGCATCAACCCCGATGCTATGCAGCGAACAGCTATCGACTACCGCGAAGGTATAGATTCCATCCGTGATTTTTATGAGCTTCAACCCATAGAGAAAGATACCGACGCATATCTCCGTGAACTCGTGTCAATCACTGAGACTGTAAAGTCGGTAGACTCTGAGAATGAAAACATCGATTATCGCATACTCATACGGATTTATGAGTACGTGTACCAAGAAGGTCTGCGCTATCAGGCCGGTGGCAGTTTAGAAAACTTTGACGCGGCTAGAAATAATCTTTCATCTGAACTTCTCAAAGAATACGCGGCAAGCTTTGAAGCCTGGCGGACGAGCAATCAGTTCGCTTCTCTCCGTTCATTGAGAGAACAACTGCAAATCTTAGAGAACTCAATCGATTAGTTCGTAAGTAGCGGTTTTGTTATGCCACCCTCAAATACCCGCCCGCCTCGAAGACGCTGGCCGGTGATTGCAGCCGAAAATTTATCAACCTTAAATGTAATCGAGGTAGTAGATTGAACTTGGTAGACACGGAAATAAGCCCAGTACTCGGAGCCGTTCCATTGAAAGTATTCGGTCGCCGTTCCACTCGGAGTCCCGGATAATGAGCAGTCCCCCGTATTACAATCTGATGACGCGGTGTCGCTGACAATAGTTTCCCAGGCGCTCGTCGGCCCAAAACGATAGATTTGCAGATACAAATCGCCATCGACTCCTGCGGTAGATGGGGCAAGGCTGGATCTACCTTCCCATGTGATGGTTGGTGTTTGGCTATTAATTGCAAACTCTACGGCTCCAGCGTAAACCGGACGTTCGCCTATTCCAGTCACTATAGAATCGTAGTCGCCCTGATTATCAAAAACGCCACAATACCCCATATAGCTCGCGACCGAGGTGCCGCACGTGCCGTTGTATGCCGTCCTATCAGAGCGGCCATCATCAAGCCGGTATGCA
>CAYQTN010000042.1:0-6212 GCA_964420445.1 uncultured Candidatus Saccharibacteria bacterium | reverse complement strand
TTAACTTGCTCGTCAACGGACCGATTGACTTGCCGTTAATGTGCCGAGCGTCGACTTCGGAAATTGGGGCAATAAATGCTGACGTTCCGCACGCAAAGGCTTCGTCGGCAATATACAGCTCAGTTAGATCGACAGCCCGCTCACTAGCAGTAATACCTTCGTCTGCAGCCAGCTCTAAAATCGTCCGCCGGTTAATGCCTTCTAAAAGGTCATTGGTGGTGTCGGGGGTAATCAACGTGCCTCCGCGAACAATAAAGATATTGGCCGCGCTTAACTCGCAGACATGACCCTGGGCATCTAAGAATATACAGTCGTCATAGCCGCTGTCGATTGCGTCTTGCTTGGCAAGTACCGAGTTTACATAGGCACCGTTCACCTTAGCGCGTGACGGAATGGCATAATCAGGTATGCGGCGCCAGACGCTTGTCTTGAGCCGCGTACCGTCTTGTGGCACAATCGGCAATGCCTCGTACAAAAATACGCTTAGGGTGGTGTGGAGTCCGCGCGACCGAGTACCGGCAACCAGCTCATCGACATGTACGGTTACTCGTGCAAACACGTCTTCGGTTGGCCTATTCTCAGCAACTACCTTTTTTACAACTTTAAGAAATTTGTCGTAGTCCCAGTCTTTTTCAAACGTGTCGATACCTATAATACGGGCGGAATCTATGAGTCTTTGGAAGTGGTCTTTCAGACGAAAACCAAGCAGGCTGCCGTCTTCGGCTTTGGTTATTGGGAACACGGTGTAGACGCTCAACCCATAGAGTACTGCCGAACTGGCAACACTTAACTGCGCCTTATCAAGCGGCACGATTGCATCGCCAAAATACACGCGGTCATAAATTTTAGCCATTATTACTTAAACGCCTTTCGTTTTCTCTGTAGCCAGTAGTCGCTTTGACGGACAAGCTTGCTCGCGTCTTCCGGATCGGCCAGCAATAACTTTACTGCCTCTTCAGCAAACACGCCGTTTTGGGAGCCTTTCGCAAAGACTACCGATTCGGGTTGAATTTTTGCCTGCAGATATTCTCCGGCTACATAGGGGCTGTCAAACTTCATAACCCGGCAACCCTTGGCTTCAGCGGCTGGTGCCAGCTGCGTATTGGCATCGGGGCCGATAGTAACAACTAGTTCTAATTGTTTTGGATCGCACAGTTCACCAATTTCTTTATGAGCACTCACCGACATAGTACCAAGCTCGTTCATGTTTCCTAAGATTGCCACCTTATGCGGCGCGTCAACCTTGTACAGAGCGCTAAGGCCGGCTTTGACCGCCTCGGGGCTGGCATTATACGTATCATCGATAATCACACTGTTATTAATACCGCGCAAACGGCGGAACCGGCCGCTCACAGGTTTAATCGTGCTAATCCCTGCCAATACTTGAGTGCTCTTAAGGCCCAGCTCCCGCCCAGCAACAACCGCCGCCAACAATGAATACAGTTGTGTCTCGGCAACGACTTCATGAGTAAAGTGCAAGAAGATATCGGTACCATACTTGATATCGCCCTCAAATCCGCCCGCCGAATGGTAAAGGTTGGCTATATGATAGTGCGCGTCAGATGAAGCAAGTGAATAACTTATAGCACCTTCCGGTAATAGGTTATGAAATTCTGCGGGCATAAAATCTGAGCTATAGACAACTGACTTACTGTAACCGGCAACGCTGAGTTCTTCGGCCGCTACCGCCTGTAAATCAGCGAAAAATTCCATATGCTCCGGCGCTATAGCAGTTACGATTGCAAGGTCTAGACTAACGTATTTTGAAAATGCGGCAATTTGCCCGGGGGCATCAGTGCCAAGCTCTACGACTACAACGTCAAACGGGTAGTCACTGCGTATCTGTTTTTCGTTAGCGGAGAATATACTCAACCATGCTAGAGGGTTCAGCAGGCTCGGCATGTCGTGACCAAAATAAATCAGCGGCACGCTGACAATATCGTTATAGTTGCCGTGCTGGTAGCGGACGCGGAGCGTCTTGCTTAAGACTTCGGCTATTGCCAGTTTGGTGCTGGTTTTGCCAATACTGCCAACCACACCGACGGTCTTAAAGGCGTGCTTTTTACGCAGGCGCCTGACCTGCCAGCCAAGCACGGCTACAACAAAACGTTTACATACAGATTTCATACTACGACGAAGTATATCACTCCGTTATGCTGCCGCGACCACCCGTTACCGTATAGTTTGTGCCATCCTCCAACGTTGCTGAGAGTTTATAGCTACGGCCATCGTTGCTCTCGTATACATATGCGCTGCCTGACGGACCAGTCAATTCGTCAGATGTAAATCCGGAACTCAACAACTCTCCAGACAATGGATACTTTCCGTTATTGTTTGCGGCATACTCTTCGAGCTTGGCCTGCAGCATGGCAATGTCGTTCTTTTGCTGATTGTCAGTAGCATTCATCTCGACACCGAGTGAGGCTCCACCATACATTGACATCAGCAGGTCTTGTGCCGGCTTTGCGCCCTCGGGTGCACTAATGCTTACCGGCGAGTAATCAAAGACGCCGGACATCGTAACTGATGCTTCTTCATCTTCGCTAGTAAGCTCGATTTTTTGCACTTTTTTGTCATCGGTTATATATATGGCAAAGGTACCGTCAAGCGCGGTGTCAGCCTCGTCTTTAAAGTCGGTAATCTCTTCATCAAAACCTTCTTCGGATTCGTCGGGCAAGCATTCCTGCAGTTTCTTAACAAAGCTCAGCTCTTTTAGCTCGCCGGCAAATGCCGCCGCTTCTTCATCGCTGGAGGGATCCACGATGTACTTGGTAGTATCAACGTCTCCTACCTTTTCGCTCGAGCTACCGGTGACCCTAAACAACGGGTGTTTGCGATAAGCAGCTTCGATCATGTCTATGTCATCGTCCGTAAACACAAACGACACGTCTGTCACACAGCCAGCTTCGGTACTCAGTGAGTCCCACAGCGAGCGGTCAAACACGTACCATTGGTCGTTTACTTCTTCTAATAACGGTCCGTACACCGGGGCGGCTTCGCCAAGCAGTGGAGCTAACGTGTTAAGCCCGCCGACTTTCACATATAGGTTCTTCTCAACATATCTAGTCTCAAACGGTATTTGGGCTCCGCTAACACCTACCGTGCCGTTTGCGGCCAGCTGATTGTTGGGCGTGTTGGTTTGCAGCTTCAGGTCCACGGCTACTGCTTGGCCACCGTTTTTTGGCGCGTAGTCGGTTTTGGTATCAACCGTCATCTCGGTCCTTTGGGCTAGGTCGGCCAAGGCCGCCAGTACCACGTTGTCCGGCTGGTTTGGCATATATACGTAAGCGTAGTAACCAAAGGCCGCGCCACCACCCAATAACAATACGAGCGGGGCAACCAACAGAAGTAGCTTCTTTTTCTTAGACGCAAATAACCCAGGCTTGTTGGGTGTGGGCATGGGAGTCATACCAGTCGGCTCCATCGGTGCCGTTACGACCGGATTCGCAGGTGAAACCGGTTGAACAGGCGGCGTCCAAGCTGGCTGGCTGGGCTCGGGGGTAACAACTGGTGCTGGCTGCTCAGGTTCAGAGCTAGCTGGTTCTGGCATTTCGGGCGCTGTATTCATATCGTTTACCACGATTTGTTTGGGCGCTTCCGGTTCTGGGCCGCCTGAAGTTGGTGTTTGCGGTGAGATAACACCGCCGGGTTGGTCTTGCATGAGTAAGGTTTCCGTTTAATATATGCTTACGCTTAGCATACCAGATTCAGACCTTCGGCCCCACATGATGGAGAGATATGGGCATTTATTTTCGTCTCCGTATCTGTTATAATCCCGTCTGTCTTGATCCAAATTTGTGAGAGGATTCACAAATTTGCAAGGAGCTGGCTTACTGGGATAATAAGCATTGTCGAGCAAATTTATTTTGTCGGCAGTGTGATTATCCAAGTATCACACAGCGACGCGGGGCTGTAGCTCAGTTGGCTAGAGCGCTTCCATGGCATGGAAGAGGTCCAGGGTTCGAGTCCCTGTAGCTCCACCAAATTAAATACCCCACTTGTACGTGGGGTATTTAATTTGCGGGTGAGATAAAGGGGCTCGAACGGGAAGCCTGGGAGGCTTCCCCGCACCTTGCTCTTAGGCATGCCAGCGACATGTCTAAGAGTGGCCTTGCCAAAACTAGCTTTGTTTTGGCGGTCAGGCGAGTCCAGAAAGAATAACTCGAATCCCTGTAGCTCGATTTATTCCGCAGATGGTTTCTTGGCACGTGACGAAGGATTCAGAATCTTTTGGCCGGCGTACATCAGCTCGTCGGCTGCGATATCTAGTACCGTGTGGTCGATAATTTTGGCCTCATATAAAGACTCCGGCCCAAAACGCACACTGAGGCGCTTGTACTTGTCGTTGCCTTGGCGACGCCAATTGGCCTGGCCGCGGTCGAGCATTTCTGCGATGCCTTCTACCATAGGCAAGTAAAAATCAATATGGTCTAGCCCTACGACATCGCGTGAGCCGGGTCGTCGTTCGATAACTTTTATGACTGTAATACCTTTGGCGAGCGGCTCGTTCAAAACAACGGTTGCAAACTTGCGCTTGCCGACACCGACGCTATGAATCTGCGATGCGAAATTATCCAGTACGCTCATGGTGCGACGGTACTCGGCGTTAGAGCTTACCTTCCAACCAACCGCGACCGGCCGCATTTTTTCGGCAACAGAAAACAAACCCATGCGTGAGACGTACTCGTCCCACTTAATGAAGTACTTTTCGAGACTCAGACTCAGAGCTTCTTTCGCTACAGGATTAATCAGGTCAATCATGACGGTGGTTGGTCTTCCCTCTTTCTTTGAAGCTATTGTACCGCATTTTAACCAAGCTTTAGGCTATGATTTCAAGCAACTGCTCTTCAGTGATAACTTCGGTGCCGAGTTTGCGGGCTTTTTCTGCCTTGCTGGCACCGGCTTTTTCGCCCATAACCAAGTAAGTCGTGCCCTTGGCAACTGACGATTGGAAGGTGCCACCCAAAAATCTGATACGCTCGGCGGCCTGTTCGCGGCCCATACCGTTCAACGTACCCGTAATCACGAAGCTCTTGCCGCTCAGCGGGCCACCGACTGACTTTACTTCTTGCGGCCAGACCTCAAGGCGGCGGAACTTTGCCAGCAGTGCTTGGTTATCATCATCGACAAACCAGCCAAGGATTGAATCGGCAACAACTTCGCCCACGCCATCCAATGATTTTAATTCCTCATAAGTTGCAGTACCTAGAGAATCAAGCTGCTTGAAGTGATTAGCAAGGTCTACGGCAGTCTGAGCGCCAACATGCCTGATGCCAAGACCATAAATAAAGCGTGCCAATGTCGGCCGTTTTTTGGCTGCGATTGCTGCCAGTAGCTTGTCGGCGGAAACTTCGGCGAACCTTTCAAGCTTTAACAACTTGTCTTTTGTCAGCAGGTAAATATCCGCTAGGTCAGAGACAAGTTTGTTGTCTACTAATGCCTCGACATTCTTTTCGCCTAGCGTATCAATATCAAGCGCACCCTTGCTGGCAAAATGCTCCAGCGCGCGTTTTAGTAGTAGCGGGCCGGTCGCCCCTTTTACGCGGTACACTACTTCGCCTTCGGGACGCTCGAATTCGAGCTCAGGATACTGGCGATGAAGTTCGACGTGCATCAAAAACGTTTTGGCGTCTTTTGGCCGCAAATCCATAACGACTTCTTCAACCTGTGGAATAATGTCGCCGGCTTTATAAATCACTACCGTATCTCCGACCCGGATGTCTTTGCGTTTAATCTCGTCCGCGTTATGCAGGCTGGCGTGCTGGACGGTTGTGCCGGCTACGACCACCGGGTCAAATACTGCCACTGGGGTCGCGGCACCGGTGCGGCCGATACTTATGACAATGTCTTTTACGACCGTCGTGGCCTGCTCGGCGGGGTATTTGTAGGCTACCGCGGCCCGCGGGTTCTTGCCGACGACTCCCAGCTCGCGGTACAGGGCGCGATCGTTTATTTTGATAACCAACCCGTCGGTATGAAACGGCAATTCGTGGCGTTTGTGCTCCCACTCATTAACAAAGGCCATGACATCCGAAAGCCTCGTAAACACAGCAGTCTGCTGGTTAACGATAATCCCGAGCGAGCGCAAGGTTTTGTAGGCGAAATCGTATGTTGGCACCTCTGAGCTGTTATCGCGCAGTAAATCCCAACCCCTAAACTGCAGCGGCCGGGCAGCGACCCCTCCTGGTCACGGTCGACGGACTCCGGGGCGA
>CAYQTN010000041.1:0-6256 GCA_964420445.1 uncultured Candidatus Saccharibacteria bacterium | reverse complement strand
GTCGACACATGGACAGCATCCGTGACCGGGCTACTGCGTGGCATAAAAGTGAAGAAGGCAGGGCTTGGCACTCAGAACAAGCTAGGAAAATGTGGGAAAACCAGCAACCAACGACAGACACCTGCGCACACTGTAGAGAGCAGTTTGATGGGTACGCGTCAAAACGCAAGCGGGGCTTTTGTTCAGCCAAGTGTCAGTCGGCAGCTAGGAGAGCAAGTGGGGTCGACGATGAAACACGAGTCTGTTTGTCGTGCGGAGCTGACTTTAGAACCAACAAGTACTCAAAGGCTAGTCACTGCAGTATCAGCTGTAGTCACAAAACTAGACGTAGAGCCGATGGTAGTGTATGACCTAACAGTGGCTGATGCCCATGAGTTTTTCGTAGCTGGTATGCTAGTATCGAACTGCCATGATGCTAATCAATATGCGGACAGCGTCATGGACCTACAGGTGCGGGGGGTTGCCAACCGTGGTGGCCGGCGGGAAGTTACACGGGTGAAATATATCTACGCTTGATAAACGCCGCGTTGCTGGTACAATTACTCTGGTAAATAACCGATATGTTTAGACTGCAAGGACATTGAGATGGCAACAGGTATCGCACTAATGCCGGTGGCACGGGCATCCGACCTAGAGCGCCAGTCCAAAGAGCGCAACGAACAGACCCAACAACAGCCACATATTAAAGAGCTGGCTGCGCATGTCAGCAAACGCTGGCAAGAGGCGCGTGACGCTAAAAATGACCTTGAGGAGCGCATGCTGCAGTGTTTGCGCCAGCGTAACGGTGAGTATGACCCTGACGTGCGGGCTACCATCAAGGCGCAAGGTGGCTCGGACATATTTATACAACTTACCTCTGTTAAATGTCGCGCCGCCACCAGCTGGCTGCGGGATACCCTGCTTGGCACCGGTGCTGATAAACCATGGGCCATCGAGCACACCCCTGAGCCTGAGTTACCCCCAGACATTACTGAGGGTCTGCAGGGCGAGTTAACCCAGCAGATTATGCAGGCTATGGAGTCCACCGGGCAGATGCCGTCCGAGGAGCAGATTCGTCAAGCTGCGCTGGCTATGAAAGACGAGGCGATGAACGCTGCTAGGGAAGAGGCCAAACGCAAAGTTTCGCGGATGGAAAAGAAAATGGAAGACCAGATGCTCGAGGGTGGCTGGTACAAGGCGTTCAACGAATTTCTTGACGACGTGGTTACATTCCCGTTCGGAGTTATTAAAGGGCCGGTCAAACGACTGCGCAAAGTGCTGAAGTGGAAAGAAGGCAAACTTGTCCCCGAGGAAGTGATTCGCAACGAGTGGGAGCGGGTTGACCCATTCAACATCTACTGGGCGCCGTGGGCGTGGGACATTAACGATGGCTATGTCATCGAGCGGCACCGTATGACCCGTACCGACCTACAGAGCCTGATTGGTGTGCCCGGTTACAACGAGGACGCTATTAAAGAAATCCTCAACGAATTTGAACAGGGCAACAACGGCGATTGGCTGTGGGTTGACTCCAGTAAGGCGGAAGCTGAGGGTAAAGATGTATCCGAAGCCATGCACACCACCGACTTGATTGACGCGCTGCAGCTGTGGGATAGCATCCCCGGCAAACTGCTCATCGACTGGGGCGTTTCTGAAGAGGACATCCCAGACAAAGATTTAGACTACCCGTGCGAAGTGTGGCTGATTAAGAACGTGGTCATCCGTGCTGTGTTGAACTATGACCCGCTCGGCCGTAAGCCGTACTACCTGACTTCGTATGAAGCCAAGCCGGGGTCTGTCGACGGTAAAGGCGTGGCGGACTTGTGCCGTGACACCCAAGCTATGATGAACGCCACTGCTCGGGCGCTTGCCAATAATATGGGTATTTCGTCTGGCCCACAGGTTGGCGTTAACGTTAGCCGGTTACCGCCGGGTGAAGACATCACTGAGATGCACCCATGGAAAATCTGGCAGTTCACCAGCAGCGAGTATAACGATAGCTCCAAGCCTATTGACTTCTTCCAACCACAGAGCAACGCCAACGAGCTGATGGCTGTGTTTGAGAAGTTCTCTGCCCGCGCTGACGAAGACACCATGATTCCGAAGTACATGACTGGTGGACACCAGCCCGGCGCCGGCCGTACTAGCTCTGGTTTATCAATGTTGATTTCCAACGCTGGCAAAGGCATTAAGCAGGTTATCAACAACATCGACCGGAACGTCATCGTGCCGGCTATCGAGCGGTTATATCAGGACAACTTACGCTACACCGACGACCAAGATTTGATTGGTGATGTGCAGATTCATGCCCGCGGTGCCAATAGTCTGGTGGTTAAGGAAGCCGAAGCGATTCGCCGGAATGAGTTCCTACAGCTGGTGCTTAACAGCCCAGTCGCACAACAGATTGTTGGGCTGGACGGCGCAGCGGAGTTGCTACGGGACGCTGCACAGAATTTGAACACTAACCCTGACCGCATAGTGCCTGACAGACCCAAGATGACTACAATCCAGCAGCAGGCACAAGTTATTCAGCAGCTCCAACAGCAGCTTATGATGTTGACCGGTCAAGGACAGCCGGGACAGCCGCAGGCTAAGCAAGAACCACGAAATATGTTGCCGGATGGCTCGCAAGTCGGCGGCCGGGAATCAAATTTTACGTCACCGCGCCCTAATGGCGCTTGACATATATATCAGGTGTTAGTATAGAATGAGTATGTTCATAGGACATAAAGTTAACAAGCAGCACGCGCAAGCCCTAAGACGGCTCAAAGAAGACACGCAGCTGCTTATGCTCTTTACCGAAAAGCTGAATGAGTTGTATAAAACTCTCGGCGCAGCTGAAGAGCTAACAATAATCTACCGTACACAAGGTAAGATTAGTGTCTTGAAAGATTTGCTCGAGTCGATTGAAAAATCTACCGAGTACTTGGAGCGCTAATAGCGCATTTTTAGTCCCAGCAAACCATTACGTCTGAGGCACACCGTTGTAGGAGCCAAGGGCAGAGTTGGAGCTTAGAGGAGTATGTTATGGCTTTACCACGCCACGTTCGTGCGAAGATTGAGGAAGTTGAGAACCTAGAGAAGCAGATGAAGGGTGAGGACACCCCGGAGCCTGAAGTAGTCGAAGACCCGGCCCCAGAAGACCCACCAGAATCAGAGCCTGTAGGAGAAGAGCAGCCCAAGCCTGAGCCCAAGCCTGAGCCTGAAGAGCCTAAAAAACCTGAAGACGCTGAAGTATGGAAGCAGAAGTATAAAACCTTACAAGGCATGTATGACAAAGAAGTGCCGGCGCTGCACACACAGGTCAAAGACCTGAAAGCCCGTGTCACTGAATTGACTACAAAGCTGGAAAAGGCTGAAGCTACCAAAAAACAGGCGTCTCTGGTAACTGATGACGATGTTAAGAACTTTGGCGAAGACCTTATTGAAGTTCAGCGTAAGGTAGCTCGCGAAGTTGCAGCAGAGTTTGAGGGAGAGCTTGAGAAGTTGCGGACGGATAATGAGGCCCTACGTAAGCAGTTAGGGGTTACCGAGACCGCAGTACTACAAAGCTCATTTGAGACGCGCTTACAGCGCTTGGTTCCAGACTTTGTCGAAGTCGACGCCGACCCGCGGTGGATTGCTTGGCTTGATGAAGTGGACCCAGTGTTACGCGCCCCCCGTCGTACTGTTGCAGGCGATGCCTTTGCACGAGGTGACGCGGATGGAGTAGCCCATTATGTGAATATGTTCAAAGCGACCATAGCACAGCCCGAGGCAAAACCTAACGCGGCCAAAAACAAAGAGCTCGAACGTCAGATTCAACCGGGTCGTAGCGCTGGTTCAGCAGCTCCGGTGTCTAACAAAGCTAAAGTATACACGCAGACAGACGTCAACGGTATGCTCAAGCGGGTAGTAGCACTGAACGCAGCAGGCCGGTTCGACGACGCTAACAAACTTGAAGCTGAAATCGACTCAGCATACTCGCAAGGTCGAGTAACTGGGTAAAACCAATTCTGTCGAATTTAGGAGGCTATCATGCCAGCAGTATTTCCAGTAGTGGGCAGCGGTGCATTTGACACCAGCCCGTCTTATTCAGGCGCCTTTATCCCTACGTTATGGTCGGGTAAGTTGCTTGCGAAGTTTTACCAAAACACCATCTTGTCAGAGATTAGCAACACTGACTATGAAGGTGAACTGAAGAACCAAGGCGATACCGTGCGTATCCGTCTGGCCCCTTCAATCAACATCCGTGACTACCAAGCCGGTATGAACCTGAACTATGAAGTTCCAGCACCTATCTTCCAAGATATGCAGGTGAACAAAGGTAAGTACTTCGGTGTGCAAGTCAACGACGTATTGGCGTACCAAGCGGACATGGACTTAATGAATATGTTCACTGAAGACGCTGCCAAACAGCTTAAGATTGCTATCGAAGACGAAGTGTTTTTCAACAGCTTCGTAACCGAAGGCCCTGCAGCTGCTAACGAAGGCGCAACCGCCGGTGCTATCTCTGCCAGCTACAATTTGGGTACTGATATTGCCCCGATTGACCAGTCTACCCCAGAGAACATCTTGAACGCTATCTTACAGATGGCCAGTGTATTGGATGAGCAGAACGTACCAGAAGACGGTCGTTTCCTGATTATCACCCCGTACGACCGCCACTTGCTGATGCGTTCAAACATCGCGCAAGCGTACTTCACTGGCGACCAATCAAGCACCATCCGTACCGGTAAAATCGGCATGCTGGACCGCTTCACTGTGTACGTGTCTAACTTGCTGCCGAAAGGTGCCGCGGGTAAGGCATTAGTAGCAGGTTTAGCTGACCCAGCTACTGGTGCTGCGGTCACCAATGCTAAGGCACGCCGGTTGATGGTTGCCGGTACTAAACACGCTCTTTCGTTCGCGATGACTGTGGATAAGACCGAGCCATTACGTAACCAGACTGACTTCGGCGACATCGTTCGTGGTTTGGCAGTTTACGGTCGTAAGGTAATCAAAGACCAGTGCTTGGTAATCGCACAGGTTGGCTCTGCTACCTAAGTAGTGCTATAGTTAAGGGGCCTTCGGGCCCCTTTCTTTTTCTGGAGAAACTTATGAGTGTATTACAGTTAATGAAAAAACTAGGCGGTGAAGTTCTAGCCAACAAAGTACGCGCTAATGTAAATGGAAAAGTTGTGATTATCGGCCGGCTTATCAACGGCGAGTGGGAACCAACAGCAGAAGGTGCTGCGCTTGAGGCGGAACTAAACGCCAAGCCACCTACTAAGGCTCCGGCTAAACAGACGGCTGGTGGTAAAGCAGGCGACACAGACGATAGCAAAGCTGAATAATTACTGCTAGAATATCTGTGCAATATAACAGCGTCTAGGTGCGGCCATGGTCAATATAGCAGAGTTTTACCCAAGATTATTGGTGCAGGTTCCCGGTTGTTCAGAGCCTTTAGCACAGCAAAGCCTGCTCGATGCGGCCATTGAGTTTTGTGATAAATCACTTATCATCCGCCAGAACCTAGACGTGTTTTTCACTGTCGATGGACGAAAGGTATACGACCTAGACCCACCTACTTCTAGCCACACCATTGCTCGCGTGTTGAGCGTAGAGTGTGATGGCAGAGTACTCAATGGGTTACTCCAAGAAGACACAGCCGGTTTAAGTACGGACCCTAGCCGCCCATTGGCGTTTTATACGACCCGAACAGACAATGAGCTGCTACTAAACCTATACCCTATTCCTGACGACCGGTATCGAGCTACTGCCCATGTGGCGCTGAAACCGACTAGAACAGCCCAACAACTAGATGACGATTTATTCACTATTTGGGCGGACGCTATTATTGACGGGGCTATATCACGCATTGCGCGTATCCCCGGACAGCCATTTACCGATGTTAACTACGCTATGGCTATGGCTAACTCGGCAAGAGAAAAGACCGCGAAAGCGCGTATTGAAGCATATAACGGACGTATACGTGGCGGCACAGCCGTCAAAATGCGCCCCTTTGTTTGAGGTGACTACCCATGGCATTAACAGCACAATCAATTATCCGTCGCGCAGTTGATACCCTGCAAGACACCACTTCAGTCCGCTGGCCTATTCCAGAGCTAGTACGCTACCTTAACGATGGCCAGCGGGAAGTAGTCCTATACCGCCCAGATGCGTCGGTTACCAACTCCACAGTGTCGTGTGTTGCTGGCTCGAAGCAGTCCCTACCAACCGATGGCGCCAAACTAATCGAAGTAGTGCGTAACGCGGCCGTTGGTAGCGACAAACGCGCTGTTCGCATGATTAACCG
>CAYQTN010000040.1:234-6367 GCA_964420445.1 uncultured Candidatus Saccharibacteria bacterium | reverse complement strand
CTTTCCTGACCGCTATTAGTACAGTGGCTCGCTGTGTTGCTTGTTCTCGAGATGCTCGCGGATTCGAAGTGCGGCGGTGGCGCCTTCGCCGACGGCGGTGGCAATTTGCATAGTCGCGCCCGAGCGGCAGTCGCCGACGACATACACACCTGGCATGCTTGTTTCTAGGCGCTCATTGCTTTTAACCAGGCCGATATCATCAGTCTCGATACCGCTGGCTCTTACAAAATCAGTATTGGGCTTGAGGCCGACAAAGACAAAGACACCATCTGTTTCGAACTCGACTTTTTGGCCGTCTTTGGTGCCGATAACTTTGGTTACTTTATCCATGCCGTCTACCTCTGCGCCGGCAATCTCATCGGTAGTTGTACCCAAATGAATAGTGATCTTGTCCTTGTGCTTGTTTTCTAATTCATGAATAAGTACTTCGGAGGCGCGCAGTTCGGAGCGGACTAGCAGGTCGATATGGCTGGCAAAACGGGTTAAGAACATGGCTTCTTGCACGGCGGAGTTCCCACCGCCAACAACAACCAAGCGCTTGTCACGGTAAAACGCGCCGTCGCAGGTGGCGCAGTAGTGTACGCCGCGGGCGTAATAGGTATCTTCGCCGGGCACGCCGATTTTTTTATAACCGCTTCCGGTGGCAATGAGTACTACCTTGGCAAAGACATCACCTTCGCTTGTTTCAAGCTTTTTACGCTCGCCTTCGTCGACTATTTTGTTGACTTCACCCATTTCGATAACTGCGCCAAACCGCTCAGCCTGCTTGCGCATGGCTTCACCCAGCTCCAGCCCGGCAATTCCGTCTGGAAAGCCGGGGTAGTTGTCTACCCAGTCGGTGGTTGATATCAGTCCGCCGGGTACGGCTTTTTCGTACAAGATTGTCTCAACATCTTCGCGTGTGGTATAAATAGCCGCGCTTAAAGCAGCCGGACCGGCCCCAATAATCACCAAATCATGAACTTTCTCTTCGGACATCTTTAGAATTCCCCTAAATATTTACTCTCAGTCTACATCACCCGAGCTCAAATGAGTACGACGGCTGGTCAGGAGTGCAGCTTGTGCGTAGGGCGAAGACCGGAGCGAATCGTATATAGGATACGGCGAGCGAGGACTGGAGCTATACGCGCAAGATGTGCCCTGAGCTGACGTCGCCTAAGCGATAGCCGGCGCTAATCTCTGCAGATTGAAGCCGATTACAACCTCTTGGCTATCATCATCCTTCGTAACCACCGTCACAGGAACAGTCAGAGCACCACTAATGGCAAGCGCTTCCTGCTGGCGGTGCGGCTCGTTGTCGATGTTGACCTCTTCGTAGCCAATACCCTTGTTGCCAAGATACTTCTTGACCATAACGCAGTACGCGCAGGTGTTCGTAGTATAGATAGTTATTTTTTTTGCCATTTTTGGTGCTCCTGTTAGTGTTGTTTAGAGAGTCTGCTACCCATTATATAGCGCTTATGCTGAGGGTCAATACGCTATATGTTGTGTTTATTGCTCCACAGCGATGAGCTGGATATCAAACACGAGGTCGGCCTTAGCGGGAATGCTCGGGGGGCTACCGGCTTCGCCGTAAGCTTGAGCGTAAGGGATGATAAGTCGGCGGGTTCCACCAGTCTTCATGCCCGGGATACCTTTTTGCCAGCCTTCAATAAGACCGCTCAAGGCGCTTGTGAAGGGTTGACCGCTGTCGAGCGAGCTCTGGAAGATCTTGCCGTTTGAAGCAAGCGCGCCAGTGTAATGAGCGGTAACTGTCGAGCCTTCGCTAGCTGCATCACCTGTGCCCTCGACGAGGTCGACTATTTGCAGTTCGGTAACTGCTGTCGTAAGCGGTGTAAAGTTCTCTAGGTTGGTTCCTTCTAACATAGTTCCTCCTGGGGGCTGGTCATTAGTTGCTTGATTGTCGAGCGAGTCTTGCAAGCTCGCGAGTTGGTCGTCTTGTGCTTCTTGGTTGCGGGTCTGCCAAAACACGATAGCCGTAAAGGCAACGGTCGTGATGAGGAACAGACTGGCCAGGAACAATGAGCCAAAGCGACGGGCATAATCTCTGCCATCTGCCATGTAATACCTCCGTTAATTCAGTCGTAGACTCTATTGTACCTTAGGCTCAACAGGTCATAGCAAGCTTTAGTGTAAAAACTACTTATAGATTAGCTCAGACGAGCCGAATGTTTGGCAGAAAAGTGATACGGTTTTTTAGGAAAGCCGTGAGCCAGCGCCATAAGAAGTGCCTCATGCAGCAAGGGTGACACAAAATTAACATCTTTTAATTTTGTCAGGGGCAACCACGACGGCTCATAGGTATTTTTACCCGGCGTGCTCCAAAAAGCCTCTTCGGAATCTGCTGGCAACGACGGTTCGCCCGACACGTACTCGCATAAAAATATGTGCTGGTCGCCAAACGGCATGCCGGCATCTTCGACAAATACCAGCTGCGGGTTATTGATATGCAGCGTGGTCTCTTCATGCACCTCCCGCAGGGCGGCTTGGTCGGGTGTCTCGCCCTTCTCTACCGTGCCGCCTGGCAACGTAAAGTAGCGCTTGCCAAGCTTAAAGCGCTCCATGACAAGCAAGTGGTCGTCTTTTAGCACAATGGCTCGGGCGCACGTTCTCATAAGGTTTATTATACGGCGTACTAGGGCAAAACGTCTAGGAAGCGATTTCGTATGCCCTGAGCTGTTTCTTTACAGTGTCGGTAGGCTTGCGGGTTTGCAGCGCCAGTAGTTGCGCGTATATACCATCTGTTTGCGCCAACTGGCTTGGCGTGCCGATTTCATCAACACGACCGCCCTTGATGGTGATAATCTGATCGACCGATTGGATGGTGCTTAAGCGGTGAGCGATGATAATCGTCGTACGCTTTTTCATAAGACGCTCTAACGCTTCTTGGACCATTGACTCCGAGCGGCTGTCGAGGTTGCTGGTAGCCTCGTCCAAAATTAATATCGGCGCGTCTTTTAAGAGCGCGCGGGCAATGGCTATGCGTTGTTTCTGCCCGCCGGAAAGCCTCAGGCCACGCTCGCCGATTTCGGTATCGTACCCCTTATCCAGCTTTTGGATGAATTCGTCGGCATTGGCTGCTTTTGCTGCCGCCTTGACTGCCTCATCAGATGCCTTCGGGCTAGCGTAAGCAATGTTTTCTTTTATGGTGCCACTAAATAGCGCCGGGTCTTGAAACACGACCCCGACATTTTTACGCAAAGACGCCTGCGTCACGTCGGCGATATCTTGAGAGTCTATGAAGATGCTGCCCGACTGGGGCTCGTACAAACGCATCAGCAAGTTAGTTAGCGTCGTCTTACCCTCACCGCTTTCGCCGACCAGTGCCACTCGGCTGTTCGGTTTGAATTTCAGGGAAATATCTTGCAGCACGGGTTTATTGTCGTAGCCAAAGGTCACATCGGCAAAGCGCACCTCGCCAGAGTCAACAACAAGTCGCTTTGCACCGGGCCTATCGCTAATAGCGGGCTTGATTTCCATAATTTCAAAGTAGTCTTTGCTGTCGGATACGGCGCGCTGGGTGTTCTCTACCAAGAAGCTGATAGTGAAGATTGGTATGCGGATATTCATAGCGTAGAGGATGAGCGCCACCGCTTCACCGGGTGTCAGCAAGCCGTCGACAGCTTGCGAGAATATAAAGGCGTACACGCCGAAGAAGATGATGTTTAGAACTACCCGGCGTTTAACATCATTAATATGCCAAAACTTTGACTGCGGCTTATTGATGCCGATTATCGAGGCGGCGTGGCGTGAGAAAAAGCCGAGCTCGCGTGATTCTTGATTAAAGCTTTTCACCACTTTAATCTGACCAATTGCCTCTGCCAAACGGCCGCTGGCTATGTCGCTATGCTCGTTTTTCTTAGCCTGGTATTTCTGCCAGGTATTGCTAGTACGTACCGTCATAAAAATAAAGATGGGGTACAGCGTAAACAACAGTAGCGCAACCTGCCAGCTATATATTGCGACAATGATGAGCGAAAACACCGTGCTAAAGATAAACTGCAAGAAGTTATTGCTCATCATCTGCATAAAGCTGGCAATCTGCACGATAGAGCGGTTGAGGCGATTAATAATCTTGCCAGTTAGCTCGGTGTCATAAAACTGCTGTGGCAGACTGAGGATATGCTGGTAGTACCGTTCGCTTAAGATCCGCTGTAACCGGGCGCTCATTTGGTCGCCAATATAGCCACTGATGTTGCTAAAGATAGTGCTGCCAAGATCCATGACAAAAATAATCAGCGCCATAAGCAGCACGAAACTGAGCCGGGCATCACTGCCGGCGCGGAGTTCATCGATTACCTTACCTGTGATTAAGGGTTGCACTAGCGTCATCGCGGCAAGCAAGATGGTAAAGAATGAAATTGCCGCATACAGCCGCCACAACGACGACGTATAGCGCAGTATACGGATTATATGTCCCATAATTATCTCTAGTATACGACCTTTGGTCGTGATGGTTCTAGGTAATTTGGTTGTTCGTCTCCTGATGCCACGAGCAAGGCTCATGAATTCGGGAGACGAAACAGGCGTGGAAGCATTGGTGAGGGATAGGACCTCAGCACAATCAAGCTTTTCAGGGCTTGTCCGTTTCAGTCTCGTACTGCACTCGGCTACCGGCCACGGGGACGCTCGGGGCATCCTCTGGTGTGGGCGGTGTTGTTGCACGCGTTGCAGGTCGTTCTGGACAACCCTCCGAGGGAGGATCTACCAGCGCGACCGCCGCAACTGTTGCAACAGCCACTGCAGCCTCGCTGTCCGGATTTGGACAATGTACTCACCTCCTTCTGGTGGTGTCTCAGGGTTCGAATGGGTTGGGCTCCCGGGCGCTTTCCTGAAGGGAAGGCAACTGGGTCGGATTCGCACGTTCTTTTGATCAAACGTAAACGCGCCCGGGAGCCCGACTATGGACAGCATGTGTGCTGCCGCGATGGTCGCCGAGGAGGGGAATAGCTTCCGAACCGCATGGCGGCGGAAGGATTACCATACGGACGTCGCCGTCCCCTCCCCGGCTACTGCCGATGTGAGCGCACTACGGACGGGAAATCCGTAATCGTAGTTCGCGGAGTCGGGCGGTCCGCTACCACGTAGCGCTCCCTGTCGGCAGAACCTGCCGGAAGTGTGCATCCTCTAGTGAGAACATCGTGGCGGACCGATTAAGGTGCACCCTGACTTACTGCCACTCCCGACAAGCGGAGCATCCTTGCTCGCCTTTCCGGTCGGTGTCGCGCTATGCGCCACCCACTTCATCCGTTCGCACAGACGAAACCAAAACCGGTAGCGCGCTAGAACGCTCCAATACTAGTCCTAACCCGCAGACCTCCGTCAGGCAAAGAGCGAAGGCTCTTTGCGCGCAACATCAGCGGTCATACGGGTGGTCAACGGATCTGCATCAAGACGAAACGTGTCCCACGTTCCCTCTCGGAAGACTCATCGTCGAAATTATACTTCGATAACAGCTTATGCGCATGTTGCTACCTGCACACGAGCTGCTACCGAAATATCTTTGGCGATTTCCTGATACTTTAGTTACATTGTCTTATATTATTTCCACGCCTGTTAAAGAACGTTTGTCGGGAGCGAAACTCAACCGAAAACGAACTACATTATACTTTCAAATTAGTATTTTTACAAGGGCTCATTCGTACTGTAATGCGCAACCACCTGATGGTACTTGCGGCGCAGGCGCGCCTCGGCGGCGGCGTCCACCAGTGCGCGCAAGATAAGCAGCCCAAAAAGTCCGAATCCTATCAGCCTCGCCACCGGGTGATTGATGAACTGGGCCATGAAGTATCCGACAAACGCAAAGATGACTAGATACTGCGTATCTTTCTTAAGGCTCCGTCGTTTCGAAGCATGGTCGGTTGCCGTTCGGGCTACCATGGCCTGAGTGACTTTCTCCGGCCTGACATCGCCTTTTTTAAGGCGCATTTTTTCTAGCAGACCGTCTATCTTGTGTAGCAGCTCCGCTACCTCGGCCGTTGACATGGCCTTATACCGATAGACAAACAGTTTGCTGCCGTTAATTTCGATGTCATAGTCTGCCAGATTAACTAATATGTAGAACATGCTGTCGGGAGCTAGCAGGCTCAGTGATTCGGATTGTGTTGTTTCCGGCATGTATAGTTCAAAGAAA
>CAYQTN010000040.1:0-224 GCA_964420445.1 uncultured Candidatus Saccharibacteria bacterium | reverse complement strand
TACCAAAGTCACCCTCGAGCGTTAGGCGTTGCTTTTTGGAATACCTCTGAAGATTGCCCCCGCTATTGCCATCACCGTTTATCTTGCTGTTCACAATCAGTTGTAGCTGGGTATCGGGAATATCCAACGCTATAATGGTCCGTTTGTACTCACGGCGGTTTTTGCCGCTGCCGCGCACCTCGGATTGTGACACATACCCAAAATTGTTCCGAGACTGTTTAAGC
>CAYQTN010000039.1:0-6384 GCA_964420445.1 uncultured Candidatus Saccharibacteria bacterium | reverse complement strand
TGCCACCTGCCCAGCCACGCTGGAAGCGGCTGTTGACGTTGTTCTGGCTGGTGCGGGCGCACAAGCGTGCCTATGCTATCTTAAAAACTTATAATTCCGACATCTGGGTCAGCGCGGCGGTACAGATGGCACACAACAGCCCGAAGCGTCCTGACTGGTTGAGCCGGCTGAACGTCTATATAACAGATCGCCTAGCAAACTATCTTTTTTATGACCTCTGTCGTCGTCACCTAGATTTTATTGGCTTTAACTACTATTTCGCCAATTACATGGATGGGCTCAAGATTGATAACCCAAAGACACCCGTTAACGACCTGGGTTGGTACATGGAGCCGTCTGGGGTGGGTGATATGGCAGTCAAGGCATGGCTGCGCTACAAAAAGCCGATAATGATAACCGAGAACGGCGTTGCCGACGCCGATGACAAGTTCCGGCGCTGGTGGCTAAAGGAAACAATGGAAGCATTGGTAACTGCGCGGAAGGCCGGCGCCGATATTTTTGGGTATATGCACTGGAGTTTGCTCGATAACTTTGAGTGGGTTTACGGCTGGTGGCCGAAGTTCGGCCTGATTAAGGTTGACAGGGAGCGCGGTATGAAACGCGTGGTACGCCCGAGCGCTGTTTGGTGGGCGGAAGAGCTGAAGAAGATCAGGCATGAAGATTAATCTGTTTTTATTACGACACCGTTTCTAAGCCTAGCGTCCTATACAAATGCAAGTACGCCACATGTTGTGGTTAGTAGTCAATATGATGAGAAATTGTGGATAACGACGGGCGAATAGGCATGGAAACGGGTAAAAACACTTGCGTGTGGGTAATGGTGGGTAGTATGCTCTTAGTAGTGGGTAAAAGTGGGTAGACAAAAAACAGCTACCTATCAAACAAAAAACAAAAACCACTAGCCAAATTAACACTTTCTACAAGGACCACAGGTGGACTATTTCGAAAGGAGACTCGACGATAAGCGGCGGCTGACAATACCAGCTGAGCTTCGAAGCGAGTTTGCTGGCGGCGTAGTCATTACCAGAGGTTTCAAGGACTATCTCCATCTCTACCCGAAAGCGGTATGGGACGAAGAAGTTGAGCCGCAGCTGAAGGGGAGTATCCTCGACGAGCGAACGGCCGACCTAAACGTTCAATTCCGGATGGGCCGGGTCGAGTCTGCCATAGACGACAAGCAGGGCAGGATCACCTTGGAACAGCATCACCTGGAGTACGCGAACATCGAAAAAGATGTCATCGCGGTCCGCGCTGGACGCTACTGGCGGTTGCAGGCGAAAGCCTAAAACCATAAGCCAGCAGGCATGTTCGTTGACAATTTATCGATTTCAAACCGAAACAAAACAGCAAAACACCCGACTCGAGGTCAGCGAATCGGCAGCCAATAAGTGGCAAAACGGGGCACCACTTTTAAAAACCCTTGTACCTTACTTTAAAAACACCTCCCAAAACTCCACCTCACACAATAAGTCTCTCAAAACTTACTTTCTCTGGCAGTTTGCAGGTAGAAGATGTGAACGGATGCAAATCCGAATCTCGTAAATACTTTTACCGGCGACTATCTACCAGAGATAAACAAAAACAAAAACCACAAAAAACAAACAGTTGGCTGCTGGTTCGGTGACCTTGCAAAAAACAAAAAGCAAAAACATGCACCAAAACAAAAACCAAAAACACAATTTAACACATATTCCAGTGATGCTTGATAGCGTACTTGAAACAATAGACCCTAAGCCGGGGCAGAGATACCTCGACGTTACGGCCGGGTACGGTGGGCACGCTATGGCTATACTGGAACGCACCTTATCGCCGGAAGGCGCTGTGCTGGTCGACAGAGACCAGATGGCGATCGACCGGCTTCATGACGTATTCCACGGTCGTGGCGTACAGATAATCCACAAAGATTATTTGTCCGCAGCCATGGATCTCTCGAAAGAAGAACGTACGTTCGATATTGTGTTTGCGGATTTGGGCGTGTCGTCACCGCACCTTAATACAGCGAGCCGGGGCTTTAGTTTCAGATTTGAGGCGCCCCTCGACATGCGGATGGATCCAAGACAGGAACTGACGGCGGAGATGGTAGTAAATACCTATCCTAAGGAAGAACTTGTGAGGATACTTCGTGAGTACGGGGAGGAACCGAAGGCTGAAAATATCGCGAGACGGTTGGTCGAGAACCGGCCAATACGTACCACGCTCGAGCTCGCTCAGATCGTTGCCCAAGCTTGGCCGGGGCATAGCAGAGTTCATCCCGCGACACGGACGTTCCAAGCGCTCCGTATCGAGGTAAATGACGAACTGGGTCTCCTAAAAAGAGCCTTGCCAGTCTTAGTGAACCTGCTTGCTCCGGAAGGGCGTTTGGCCGTCATAACGTTCCACAGTCTTGAGGATCGTATCGTCAAACAGTACTTCGCAGAAATTGCGGGGGACAGGTTCGACGCCGATTTCAGGCTACTTACCAAACGGCCGACCCTGCCTGGGCCACATGAATTAGTTTCCAATCCGCGCGCCCGCAGCGCAAAACTGCGAGCCGTCGTTAAAATAAACACCAAAAAGAAAGGAGATGCTTAAAAATATGCCTATACAGGTCAAAAGCAGCTCCAGGGCGTATCGTATCAAGGTGAGAGTCTTGTAGAGATACGCGTTCCTTCAGCCGGGAGCCGCTTATGGCGGCTCCCACTGGAGAGGTTCAGTGGACGCATAGATACCTGCATCGGCAGACAATAGAAAGCATCCCTCACCAGAAGAGGGTCTAAACGCCTATGACATATTCCAGTTCGCTGGCTATGAACCGCCAGCGGTATGCTCGGCGCGGACAAAACGCTGTTAGCTTCAAGAGAGAACAGCGTGGTTTCGGTCCGGTTAGCAATACCATCGTTCTCATTATCCTGGGCTGCGTGCTCGGACTCTTGTACCTGACGCAGGTTACAAAGACGAACGCGTTCGGCTATAAGATTAATGAGCTTCGCAGTGAAGCCCAAAGCCTTCAGACCGAACATGACGAACTCGAAGTAGCCTCAGCCAGGCTGCAGTCGCTCGAGCGTGCCAAGAATAGCCCCGTTTCGGACGGTCTGGTATCTGTAGCACCATCGGGCATCGTCCAGAATTAACGGTTATCTGTAATATATCTTTAAAAAGCAGGAGATATCCGGCTTGCCAATTGTAAACCCACACACCTACGGTACCACCGGAGCGACATCGCAACGGCAGGACAGCGCAGGACGGGCCCGCATTATCTATGGGGTCCTATTAGCTGTGTGCGCGGTTTTTATCATCAGGCTGTTCTATCTGCAGGTTATCCGGCACGACTATTACCGCCAAGTTGCACAAGACTACCAACTGAAGGAATATCAGATACCCGCCGAGCGCGGTGTGATATTCGCATACAATGGCAGTAATAAGACACCACTGGTGCTGAATGAGATTAAATATACGCTGTTCGCTGACCCGGTCTATGTGACAGAGCCGGAAAAACAGGCGGTCAAACTGGCAGAAATAACAGGTGGCAATGCCGGTGATATCGCCGCGCAGTTGCAATCCGAGGACACGCGCTACGTGGTAATCGAAAAGAGATTATCTAAGGAGCAGCATGATAAGGTGGTTGAGCTGGACGCGGCCGGTATCGGTACCCGCGAAGAGACCTACCGTACGTATCCACAGGGCCCGCTCGCGGCTCAAGTACTGGGATTTGTGAACGATGAGGGTGACGGCCAATATGGCGTCGAGCAGGCGCTTGACAGTAGTCTGCGCGGCAAGGCGGGTGAGCTAAAAGCAATTACTGACGCTCGAGGCGTGCCGTTGGTATCAAATGATGACAATGTTGTGACCGAGCCTGTGCCAGGTCAGGGCGTTACGCTTACCGTAGATATCGGTTTGCAGCGCCAAGTCGAGGATATCTTAAAAGCTGGTATAGAGCGGGCAAAAAGCCCGTCCGGCAGCGTGGTTGTCATGGATCCGAGAAACGGCGAAATTAAAGCGATGGCAAATTTTCCAAGCTATGACCCCTCAAAGCTGTCTGAAGTAGAAGATATAGGCGTACTCACCAATCCTGCTGCCACCCAAGCACTAGAGGTAGGCTCTGTTATGAAGACTTTGACGGTCGCAACGGCAATTGATCAAGGTGTCGTATCGAGCAGCTCGGCTTATTACAGCGACGGGTTCGTAGTGGTGGGCGATAGAACAATTCGTGACGTTTTGAATAGCCGGGGTACGCAAAACATGGAAAGCATCCTGTCTAAATCTCTTAACACCGGTGCGGTGTGGCTACTAAAACAGATTGGGCGCGGTGATATTAATGAACGCGCGCGCCTAACTTGGTACGACTATATGACGAAGCACTTTTTCCTTGGCCAAGCGACCGGCATAGAGCAGGCAGGCGAGGCAACGGGCTATATACCACCACCGGAAGAAAATGGCCAAGGTATTAATGTAACGTATGCCAACACTTCCTTTGGCCAAGGTATGACGGCGACGACGCTGCAAATGGCGGCAGCGCTGTCGAGCGTCGTAAATGGCGGTACGTACTACCAGCCTCGGTTAGTTGACTCGGTCCGCTCTGAGGACGGCAAAGATATACCGAAAGACCCGATTATTAAAAAGAGCGATGTGGTCAGTGATAGCACCTCAGAGCAGGTTATGTCACTCATGGAAGCTGTCATACGCGAGCGGTCGATAAGTGTGTCGCGTGACGGCTATCGGATCGGTGGTAAAACCGGAACGGCGGAATTTGTGAATCCTGAGACGGGTTTATACTATAGCGATCGTTATCACGGTACTTACGTTGGCTTTGTCGGTGGCGATACGCCCGAGTATGTCATCGCAGTTTTGGTAAACGAGCCGAAAATATCCGGTTTTGCGGGTACTGTGGCGGCCGAACCGATTTTCCGTGATGTTACGACCATGCTGCTGGATAATTTTGGGGTTACACCAATGGGCCAACAGGCGTACAATTAATACCTAAGGAATAAAACAACAAACATGCAAGACACCTTCAATATCGTTATCGAACAACAGACTCTACTGAGGATTATGGTCCTCAGTTTTGCAGGTTTTTTCTTAAGTATGCTTTTAACCCCAATCTATACTACGCTGGCATATCAATACGAGTGGTGGAAGAAGGCTCGCACCGACGCGGTAACAGGTGAAAAAGCCAGTGTTTATCAGTCTTTGCACGGCGCCAAACACCGCCGTCTTATTCCGACTATGGCGGGTACGATTTTTGTCGTGGCGGTTGCTTTGGTAACTATATCCGGCAATCTGAGCAGGGAAGAGACATACCTGCCATTGGCGGCGATGGTCGGGGCAGGGCTCATTGGTCTTATCGACGACGTCCTTAACATAAAGAGCACCGGTGGTATTGCCGGGTTGCGAGCCAAACTGAAGATGGCGATGATTGTTACGGTAGCGCTGGTTGGCGGCTGGTGGTTTTATGACAAGCTGGACGTTAACAGTATCCATATTCCGTTTGTAGATGCGCCGTTGATGCTAGGGTGGTTGATTATTCCATTGTTTGTGCTGGTGGTGGTTAGTACGGCTAATGCCGTTAATATCACCGACGGGCTCGACGGTCTAGCCGGTGGGCTGGCGGCTATAGCATTTGCTATGTACGCAATTATTGCGTTTTTGGAAGGCCGGTTTGGTATTGCCGGCTTTTGTCTGACCATCGTCGGCGCGTTACTCAGCTACACGTGGTTTAATATCTACCCGGCGCGCTTTTTTATGGGCGATGTTGGTTCGTTCGCGTTAGGAACGGCGCTTGGTGTGGTGGCTATGTTAACCGACACGGTACTAATTCTGCCGATTATTGGCTTGGTATTCGTTGTTGAGGCAGGTTCGAGCATGATGCAGATTTTATCGAAGAAACTGCGTCGAGGCCGCAAAATATTCCGTATTGCCCCGATTCATCATCACTTTGAGGCGCTTGGCTGGGAAGAGACGAAAGTCACGATGCGTTTCTGGGTTATCGGGCAAGTCTTCGGTGTTATCGGACTCATCGTCTACATATTTGGAAGGCCACTATGAGTTTCTCGGCATCGCTTCGTCGGACTCAAGATGTGCCACGCCGTCGCCACCGGCCTGACTACTGGTTGCCGGTTATAGCGACCGCGCTCCTGGCCATTGGTCTTGTCGTTGTCTATGCAATCAGCCCTGGTATGAGCGTCCTGCGCGGTGTTTCCGAGAGTTATTACATATCCAAACAGTTCATTGCCATTATGTTGGGTGTTTGCGCCTTCATCGCTTTATCTCGTATTCCGTACACCTGGTGGCGCAAAGCGGTAAAGCCTTTGATTATCGCCGCCGTTATCGCAGCATTGGCGGTTCAGTTATTTGGAGATGAAGTCAACGGCGCCTACCGATGGGTGCAGATTGGCGGTGTGTCATTCC
>CAYQTN010000038.1:0-6640 GCA_964420445.1 uncultured Candidatus Saccharibacteria bacterium | reverse complement strand
GGCGGCAACCAGGTCAATTCCTCCGAAATGGGCGATGTCTTCCAGTCCTTCCCGTAGCACGCTTAAGATTTCATTCTTACGGCTCTGCGGTATAACCCGTAGCTCGTCAGTCTCAACTAACTCGCGGATTTTTTGGCTGTACTTGCTGAGGGCAAAGAAGTGGTTTTCTTCTTCGATGCGATCATAGGCCTTCTTGTGTATCGGGCAAGTCTTGTTATTGGCATGCGCTACGTTTTCAGGCACGAATTCTTCGCAACCCGTGCAGTACCAGCCGATATATTTGCCCTTGTAGATATCGTTTTTGAGCGCCTTCCAGATGGCTTGGGCGCGTTGTTCGTGGCCTTTGTCGGTAGTACGGATAAAGCGGTCGTTATTGACATTAAGTACCTGCAGCATGTCGCGGAATTTCTCGGCGTTGCGGTCGGCCAATTCTTTTGGAGTGAACTTTAACTCTGCAGCCTTTTCGGCAACCTTGCTGCCATGCTCATCAGTACCGGTGGAATAAATCGTCTCAAGCCCCTGAGAACGGGCGTACCGAGCCAGTGCGTCGGCAATCACGAACTCCATGGCGTGACCAAGGTGAGGCTCGCCATTAATGTAGGGTATGGACGTGGTGACATAGAAGCTAGACATAAGTGTTAGTGTACCTGTTTACGGAAGTGATAAAAAGTTTTAGCAAAGAGTAGTCAGCGCCCGGCCGGGCATACGCATAGTCATGATGGCAGGTAGCGTGTGGTTCATGAAACTAACCGTATCATGAAACCACCTGTTCCGCCAGATGTCAGGACTTGTCGTCGAGCAGTTTAAAATCGCGGACAAAGCGGACAAAGACAGCGTTTGTCCAGCCAAAACCGCTCTGCGAGGGGTAAACCCCTTCATTTGGTGCTTTTGAGGGGTTAACGACGTTGTATTTCTCTAAGAATACGCCGTGTTTTTCAAACCAGGCCAGATTGGCTTTTACCCAAGCAATGGCGATACGCCGAGCCTCGGCCTCATAGCCATAGCGTTTCAAGCCTTCGACAACAATATATTGCAGTGGCGCCCAGCCGTTCGGATGCGCCCACTGTACTTTAAGCGAACCAAACAAGATGCCCGTATCGATTAGCGGGCGCATGGTCGTGGTGACACCGCCTTTTTTTTCGAAACGCTTGAGATTATCCACCAGACGCTTTGCTTGGCTTTTGCTAGCCATACCGCTCCACATGGGATAGTACGCCGCCAGCGACCAAATATCACCCAGGACATGCCGCTCGTAGTTGTAGTCAAAGTAAAAGCCACGCAGCTTGCCCCACATAAGTTCGTCCATTGCTTTCTTGCGGGCGGCGGCTTTCTGCTCCCATCCTGCGGCGGCTTCCTTATCGCCAAGCAGTTTTTCGGCGCGGGCGAAATCGGTCTCGTATTTGTACAGTAGCGCGTTTAAGTCAACCGGCAAAAAGTCCAGGCATTTGCGCTCGAAGCGCGGCGTCATATCCCAGCCACTTTCCGCTTCTGCTAAGTCATGCAGGACATTGATATCGTAATAACGACTCAGCCCTCTAAACACGTTGTGCCACTGCGGATGTTTGCTATTCATCCAGACCTGTTCATATTCTTGTTTGGCGGTATCAATCCTATGCCTGAGCCATTCTTTATCCTTGCCGTACGTATCGTAGACATGGAAAATGAAGCTCGTTAACAGGGGTGGTTGCGAGCGGCTGGTGGCATACATACGCGAGGCGTTCGGGATCAAGCCGAAGCGGCGGAACAGATAGAGCAGGTTCTCGAGCATACCTTCTATCAAGACTTGGTGCTGGTCGCCGTCAAGGCCAAGCGCGGTGAAATAACTGTCCCAGTAGTATTGCTCTTCAAAGTGAAACGGTGCGCCCTCTTCTGCCGCCGGAACGATATACGGATACGGTAAACCCACCAGCGTGCCGGTGTCTTCTTTGTTGTGACGCTCCAGCTTAGACCAATGCTCGTCTATGTAATCGAGTGCCCGTTTGAGGGCTTTTTGGTCGATGTCCGATTTTGGACGTTTCAGCGAGACAAGTTTGAGCGGTTTCAGAGCCATACAAGCACTCTACCTGCTTTGCGCGCTTAAACGCAAACGCCAAAGTACCGCGGCTTGACATCTACTCAAGCAAGAGCATAATGGAAGTCATAAGGCAAGGCCAGACAGGTATGATTACCATCGTGGACAACTCAGCCGCACTCTCTCAGTTCGCTCAGATCGTGCCCGACAATAGAGGCCTCGTACTTGCGGCACAAGACACCCGTTCGTCATCTGACGGCGTCAATTTCATGCTTGTAGGCTTAGGGCTGGCAGTAGCTGTGGCGGTCACCATTATAATTATCGTCCTCGTTTCGAAACGTCGCAGAAGCACCCGCTAATCGTTGTAATTGCTCGCCAGATGCCACAAATGACAATGTCTGCACAAATACGGTCGTACCTGTGCGCCGTGCTGATATTCTGCCGTCGTGGCAGTAGCTTGCGCGGCCTGCTTGGTATCAAACGTTAGTTTTTCCGCACACGGAAGCGCTTTTGGTACTTCGTCCATGTGCTCATTGTACCTTGAGCAGCTGGCCGTAACGCTTTTGTTTAATAGGGTCGGCGTGGGTTAGAGTGGTTGCAATGAGCCACGAGACGAGCCAGCCACCCGCACCGAGCAATGAGACCGAAGAATTCGAAACGACTCTACCCCCTGTTATTGTTGCCCTGGACCAAGATTCACCCGAAAAAGCTGCCGACTTCGTTGCGGTCTTGTCAGAGCTACCGGTTGACAAAGTCGGTCTTAAAATCGCCCGTTGGCATGACCAGCACGAAACCTTGCGTAGACAATGCGCCGAGACCGGCCGGTTCGTCGTATTGGACACCCAGCTAAACGACGGCTCGGTAAAAATGGCGGCGGCGGCACAGTATTTGCTTCAGATTGCAGGCGGCACGCTTGTGCCCAATGCCATCACCATGCATCCGTTTAAAGAAATTACCCGTGGCGATCGCCAATTCATCAAAACCAACATCATAGACCTGGCACACGAATACGGCGCCTCTGTTATCGCCCACAGCGAGCAAACACGGCTTAACCCCAGGGATCAGATGCTGCACGACACGGAGCGGTTTCTGTACTTAAGCGAGGCAGCCGACAGAGAACGACCCACCTTTGGGCTCGACGTCATTGAGCTGCACGCCGACACAGTACTGACTTTTTCTTACCCGTACATACGGGAAAAGCGGCCGTTAGTAATTGCGTCCAGATTCGGTATTGGCATTGACGTTAACGAACGCCGCTCTGAAGCCGACATTATTGACCAAGTGAGCAGAGTAGCGGCCATAGGTGCCCACAGCATCTACTTAGGACAAAGTGTCATGCGCTCTTTAGAGCCTCTTGAGTTCATAGATGAGGTCTTAAAAGTCTGCGACAGTGCTAGCGGCGAGAACGAAACGTAGGTATCAATACGGGCGTACGCCGCTTGTATGCTTGGTAGGCGCTATCTTTGCCCCACCGCTCTTCGGCGGCCCTCTCTAGCAGTGGCACGCCACTTACAAACAACAAGAGCAGCGTGATATACAGCGGGCTTATGAGTGCAGCTAGTTTGGACGAGAGCTCAGGCAAGGCACCGATTGCAATCAGCCAGACACCGCTCCAAACTAATATTTCTCCGAGGTAGTTCGGGTGCCTACTAATACTCCAAACACCGGATTCTATCCATTTGCCCTTATTTTTCGGGTTTTTCATAAAAGCGAACTTTTGAGCGTCGGCTACAGCTTCAAGCAACAGCCCCGCCAAGAAAACTCCGACGCCTATGTACGCCCAAGTGCCCATACCGGCCGGATCGCCCCCAAAGGCCAACAATGCCGCCAACAGCACAACGAACACACTGGCACCCTGTAACAGCCAGAACTTCAGAAAACGCCAAAAATCTTCACGCATGCCGTCGAATCGCTTATCGCGCTTCATCCAGTTAATGCGAACAAACAGGTACGAACCAAGCCGTAGCGCCCACAATAGCACGCAGCCAAGCAACACAACATGCAGCTCAGAACGTTCACTGAGCAAATATGCGAATATGACAACCGCCGCGAAACTGACGGCATAAGATATGTCAGTCAGCTTATCGGTTTTATTGATATAGGCTGGCACAAACATAAAAATATTGATGCCAAGCGCGAACAAGAATCCGAGTATAAGTGCGTCCATGAAGGTAGTGTAGCAAACTCGCCGGATACTTCAGTCGGTTATTACGTCCGCGCCGCTGACCGCTTACGCCTCTTCCACATGTAGTTGACTACCATGAGCCCCAAAGTCCAAAGCCATCGTCTACCCATTATTGTTCTCCTTATCTGTCTTTTCGTAATCAACCACGGCATTGCCAGCGTTCGGTTCAGTGGCTTCCGCGCTGCCACTCACTCCTTCGTCATACGTCTCCATTTTGTCGATTCCGCTGTCGGTTGCAGGATGCGTGTCGTCAAGATGGGCCATGTCAATCTCGCGCGCCAAATTGCCCTCGGCCCTATCATCTTGCGGCGAAACTTCCGGCGAGAAGGGTGTTTCGATGTCATTTGGCAATGGTGATCCACCCGAAAAAGACGGTATTGTTGCCTGTCCGTTATGCACGGTGTCCTGGCCTTTCATCTCCACATCAGCGTTCAAGGTATGCTCGCTCGCGATATAGTTTACGTCGTCAGGCGATTGATCGTCATCGAGAGGAAGCGGGTTTAACTGATTATCGTCCATGTATAGTTCTCCTTACATCACCTACGATATACCGATGCGATGCGATGCGCAGTGAGAAACCATACAGAAAGCGGGGAATGAGTACTTACTTAAGCTGGGGCTTTAGTAGGCGTAGCATCCGGAACATACAGGGGCTGGTGCTCGACAAGGCGTAGTGCCAGCGCGTAAGGCAAATGCGGGTTTGTAATGGATTGTTCATCGGTAAGCTCAAACGTGATGTTGTCCTGCTCTACTGTCCGTAAATATATCCGGTAACCTAAAATATCAACCCACTCGGTTCGTAGCTTCTCGGTAGCATCCGGGCCGAATCCGAGGGCTTTATTGTAACGATATATGACGTAGAGTATTTGCGGTAATGTGAAAATGGCGACTGCAAGGCCAAACATAAACCCAAACGTTATCGCCCCTGCAACGGGAAACTTGTCTACCACCTGCCCATTGTACGAGTAATTTATGCCTGTTTCACTGGTGGGCTGCATCGTGACCATCGCCAACAGCCCCGCGTACAAAGCGCCCAGCAAAACACTGATAAAAGCGGCGAATTTCAGGCGTTTAAGCCAATGATTTGCTTTGGCATAATAGCCCTTCTTAACCAGACCAGCCTTCACTTCTCTAGACAGCGCGGTGTTCTGGTAATAAATTACCTCGTTCGGGCGTGCAGTTCCACTGTCTTTCATTTGATCCAGTAGGAGCTTTTGATAGCCAAGCAAGCCCTGGCGGTTGGCACCGGTCTGTTGGTATCGAAGCCTTCGACCGTCATAAGCAAGCTCCAGGTGGCCACTGGCACCTAGCTCTAAAATGGCGGAAAAATATTCATTGTCATGAAAGTTATTGTCAAACAGATAGCCCAGCTCAACCGCACTGAGATTGTGCGGGGCTTCATAAGCCGCTATTACGGTCGTGTTGCTCAGTATTTTTCGTCGTGCGAGCCGAGTCATTAACGCCGCCTGCAGTTTGCCCAAGAACACCATAAACGGCAAAAATATACCTAAGTTCATTCCAAACAGACCGAAAAAGACAAGTAATGAGATAGTTTTCATGTTCTTGCTAAGCATAATAGCAAATTGCAACGATGCGGCATTCTATGAGATAAAATTTTCTGATTATTGACCCAATGAAAAAGCCCGAACAAGTCGGGCGCTTTCATTGGTGGAGCTGGCGGGTTTGCCCTACTTTCTCGCAAAAGAGCTAAAGCATTTTGCGAGGGCAAGCAAAGAAAACGTGAAGTGCCACCGGCACTTCACGCCCTCCCGGGATCAAACGCTATATTTATCACCATGAAAAAAGCCCCAAGCTATGCTTAGGGGCACTTTTCATGGTGGAGCTGGCGGGTTTGATCCCGCGTCCATTCGGTTACTCGTTGGCTTTCTACAGGCTTATTCGGTTTGCATGGTTTCTTTAGCTATTCACAATCGAAACTGACAAAAAAGTGAATCGCTGCAATCCTATGGTCTTAGTGCATGCTACGGATCGCAGTATGCAAGCAATCAGAAGTATATGAGACTGAGTTGTTCTATCTGATGTCGAACTGTCAGTCGTAACCTAAATAATTAGGCTACTGTCGCAAAAGCGTACTGAGGAGCAAAAATGCTCGCTACGGTAGCTTTTACTTTAGATACGAAGTTTGCATCTAGTATGGTTTGCCCGGATAACGTTCAGACGACCGGCCTGCTGGCACCAACTTGTAAAGGTCCAAATGTCGAGCGTACAGCCCCATATTTACCCTGATGGGCAAAGGGTATTATACCACGTAAATAGTGCTTATGTCTAGGGGGCGGCAATTTGACATCTTGGCGCGCCGGTACCACACTGAAGCGCATGAAAACTGCGTCCATCCGCTTGCTGGCTACGCTGCCCTGCTCAGCCGAGACGGCTTATGAGGCATGGATGGACAGCGAGCAGCACGCCGCCATGATTGGCGGCAG
>CAYQTN010000037.1:0-6667 GCA_964420445.1 uncultured Candidatus Saccharibacteria bacterium | reverse complement strand
GCCGATAAGATGTCGAACCTACCGGGTGTGCTAGAGGACGTCATGGACATCGAATCCGCACTACGCCGTCATGACGCCGAAAAAAGCCTTGCTACCGAAAAGAAGCCGTTCCAAGGCGATGTGATGCGCCAAGGTATCGCCGAACTGGATTTTACCAACGGTGATCGTTATTCACTGAGTGCCGTTATCTTTGACGAAGGCAACGTGTTCGGTATCGTGACCGAAACATTGCGAGAAGGCAATCTCGATGTACTCACTAGTGCCGCCATTGTCCAGCTGCCGTACGGTCACAACCGCCGAGACGAGCTGGATGTTATTAATACCGCCCCGACACTTATTGATAGCGTTGACTTTGGTGAACTGAGCGAGTCGGGCCAAGAGTGGCACGAGCATTTACTAGACGGTCGGCACGACGTTGTACTCGGCCTAGATGGAACTTACAGTGTCCGTAGTATAGGCGAAGACGGCAGTATTGTGGCCGACGAGACCACCATGCGCAGCCTGGTTAAGTCCGGGTACGATAACGCCCAAGCGATGGTTGCCGACTTGCAGGCAGACTATACACGCTGGGTACCCGAGCCGATAGTAGAATAACATTGACTTTTTATAAAGCTTGTGCTATTATGTGCTTATAAAGGAAAACACAAAAAAATGAACGCTCACAACCAGTACCCCGCCCAAACCGAAGCCCAGCACCCGAAAAAGGGCAAAGTAGGCCGTGCACTCGGAAGCCTTATAGGTAAGGGTATGGCACCTGCACCCGAGGTCACAGGTAAAAATGAAGCGGTAGGCAGTGTCGCATTTCTTGAGCGCCTAAAAGGTTATATGGGCTCGTCTGCCGATAAGCGCGGCGTGGTTACTCCTCAGAAGCGTTACGAATCACGACTTGCAACCGGAACGCCAATTACATCGCGTGAAATTCAAGGGGGCGGACGCATGGAACTGACTCATCTCGTAGTTGCCGGCGACAGCGTCTTTGGAGTCGTCACTAAATCCGAGAAGGGGAGTAACGGTTATCTGGATCTCAAGTCAGCCAGTGTCGTGACTTTGCCTTATGGCCCCCACGAACGTCATGACGGCGGCAGCAAGCGTTATGCACCTTCGGCTACACTTATGGAATTTGACGTCGATGGTTTACGGGGCCGCAGGGTGAATGGTGCTGTGCAAGAATGGCAGCGTGAGCGTCTTGGACGCACTAACCCGGCTCTTGCCGGTGACGAAGCTTTATCGCGAAACCAGCTTGATATGACAGTAACCGCCAATGGTGACTTAGAGATTGATGATCTTGATTCCACAAATGGAACATATGTTCTGGATGGAATGTCGGTCGGTACTATGATGGGTTTGCAAGGTGAGGCCGAAGATCACGCAATGCGTATGATAGGCGAGCTGTCTGACAATCCATTCATGTGGGATCCAGGGCTGGCAGGTCAGCGCGTAGTTCCACAGCAATAATCACTTAAACGCTTTCAATTAAAAACACCGGCTACGAGCCGGTGTTTTAGTTTACTGAAAAAAGTTTTACAAAACCGTTACTTCGGTGCGCCAGACGGTCTTGCCGGTAAAGGTACGAACCTTGCGTTGGCGATAGGTAACAACACCGTCACGAAGTGCGTGGATGGTGAAGTTGCGTGACAACATGGTGCCTTCGCCGGAGCGCTTGGTCAGGCCAACTTGGCGGACAATGACTTGGCCGTTCTTGACTTTTTGGCCGCCAAAAACCTTAACGCCGAGGCGTTGGCCCGCGTTGTTGTGGATATTTTTGGCTGTACCGCCAGCTTTGACGTGTGACATATAATCTTGACCTCTACTTCTTTGCTAATACTACCAGTTCACGGGCTACGGTCTGGTCTGGTCGATGATAGACCAAATCCTCTGTTCGAGCGTGAACGAAACTTAAACGAGTATACCCGATTTTCTCGAGGTGGTCAAGCGTTTTAAGGTGAAGAAAGTCACTACTGAGCCGCCAGGCCGGTACGGCGAGGCTAAACATAGTACCTGGTTTGGACTGCTTGGCGATATTGCGCAGGAATTGTTCGTGTATGTCATCGCACTGACGCTGAATAACATCAAGTACATGACGGGGTGGAAGGGAAGACAACGGCTTGCCCAAAAATGTCTCGCCGGCAACGGTATCGAATGGCTGCCAGGTATGCGATGTGGCGTCGCCGACTTCGAGCATCCACTCTGACTTGCCAAACAGCCAATCCAGGTTGCCGCGGCTGTAATCTATCATGCGCGGCTCTAAATCGGTGCCGTAGGGCATGAAACCCATCAGTTTGGCCTCTTGTAACACAACACCGGTACCGCAGAAGGGGTCGAGTAGCGTTGTGCCATCAGCCGGCTTAGCTAGATTGATAAGCAGTTGAGCTAGTTTGGGCGGTAGCATACCGACCTTCGCATCGCGCATCGGCCGTTCTTGGTCCCGGCGGGCGTAAGCTTCGATATCTTGTTCGGCATAAGTCTGGGCGACAATACAGCCTCTATTTTGAGCCACGATTATAAGCTCCATACCGGTTTTAGAGGTCAGTTGGTTGTGAAATACTTGGGCACTATTTAAAGCTGCGGATTTATTGGGGACGATACGAACGCTTCGCCCATCGCTTTTGATGATTTTCTTTAAACGCAGCCCAGTCGCATTAATGTCGCTTGGGCGTACGCGCAGGCCATAAGCACTGAGGCCAAGGCGAAGCTTGCCCTCAGGCACATCTTGCAAGTGTTTCGAGATAGTGCGGGAGAGGTAATTTTCGACTTCGCGCCAATCGGCAGAGGGCAGGGTGGTGAGTACGCGCGCCAGTTTGATGCTGCCGCCGAGGCGTTCGAATGCGATATCTTCCGGGCTGATATCAAGTAGCGCCGCTCCGGGCCGGACGGGAGTAATCGTAGCGGCGCCATATAGGCTTTCGAGTTCGGCGAGGCCGAGGGCCGGTTGACGGCCGAGGATAAGAAGAGACTTCATACTTCTTAGAAGTAT
Organism: uncultured Candidatus Saccharibacteria bacterium; assembly: GCA_964420445.1. Taxonomy (GTDB): domain Bacteria; phylum Patescibacteriota; class Saccharimonadia; order Saccharimonadales; family JACDBH01; genus CAYQTN01. The sequence continues at coordinate 3,693 of CAYQTN010000037.1, read as the reverse complement.
ATCGTATAATCAGTGTATCCACTCATGAAGAAACACCTGAAACGAGACTTTAAGTTCTGGCTCAATGTCATCACAATCATTGCCCTCGGGTTTTTGGTTGTTATTTCTTGGGATCAGATTGTCGAGGCATTTTCGAACCTGGGCAGCTTGAATGCTGGTGCGTTGCTACTCATGATACCCATTCAGGCTGTTAGTTATTACGCTGTTGCAAAGCTGTACCAAGATTTCTTTAACGCTCAGGGCGACAAGCTGGAACTAAAGGAAATGTATAAAGTTTCCTTGGAGCTTAATTTTGTGAACCATGTATTTCCTAGTGGCGGCGTGAGCGGTTTTAGCTATCTGAGCCTGCGAATGCGCCAACTGGGAGTGAGTACGGCTAAAAGTACCTTGGCACAGCTGATTCGATTTGCACTAACATTCTTGTCGTTTTTGGTATTACTGCTGCTAGGTATGGTGGTATTGTCCTTCGGGCGCGATACCAGCCCGTTGATTATTCTGATATGTTCTTCAATCGTATTCGCCACAATGTTTGGCGCCGCGGTTGGTGTTTTTATTATTAGCAAAAAGAGCCGTATTAAAGCGTTCGTATCATGGTTGCCAAAAGCGCTCAATGGCCTTATTCGTTTACTTCGTGTCAGCCGGCGCGAGATTATTGATATTAATAGGGTCGAGCGTGTCCTAGAGGACTTGCATGATGACTACGCGGAGGTGAGTAAGAACCTAAAGCTAGTTAAGAAAATGTTTTATTGGGCGCTGCTAATCAATGTAGCCGAAGTACTGACGATTTATATGGTGTATATCGCACTCGGGTCGTTGATTAATCCGGGCGCATTGATTATTGCGTATGCAGTTGCAAACTTTGCGGGGCTGATTGCGGTGCTGCCGGGCGGCGTAGGTGTCTATGAGGGCTTAATGACCGCTACGCTTGCCAGTGCCGGTGTGCAAAAGGGCTTAGCGCTGTCGGCTACTGTTATTTACCGCGTGCTACAGATGTCATTCTTCTTACCAATCGGCTACTACTTCTATCAAAAAGCCCTTAAAACGGGTGGGCCCCAACTAGAACAAGGGATTAAACAGCTACACGATGACCCTGCCGATACTGACGCCTAGCGAATTCACGGCGCTACTGAACCAGACGCTGGAATTCGCGTATCCGCTGGTTGAGATCGAGGGTGAAGTGCTCAACTACCGCGTTAGCAAGGGCAGGTGGGTGTATTTTGATATCGCCGACGAGACTGCCAAGCTGCGCTGTTTTGGCACCGTTTATATGCTGCCGGCACCTGTTGAGGATGGTATGAAAGTACGGGTGGTGGCCGCGCCACGGCTGCATCCGCAGTTCGGATTCAGCCTTAATCTTCAGTCGCTTAGTTTTAGCGGCGAAGGAACGATCAAAAAAGCAGCTGATTTGTTGTACGGCAAACTCGAAAAAGAAGGACTGTTTGCTGTTGAGCGCAAGCGCACACTGCCATTCCCGCCTGAGCGGATTGCCTTAGTGACTTCGGAAGAGTCGGCCGCTTACAAAGATTTTCTCAAAGTCTTAGCCGGCAGGTATGGCGGCATGGATATCATGCTTGCCAATGTGCAAGTACAGGGCGAGCCGGCTGTCGGCCAGATTGTCCGGGCGATAGAACATTTTAACGCCATGGCCGAACTACCGGACGTGCTGGTGCTGACACGTGGTGGTGGTAGCCCAGACGATTTGCAGGCTTTTAGTTCAGAGCAGGTAACGCGTGCGGTCGCCGCCAGCCGTATCCCAACTTTAGTAGCCATCGGTCATGAGGCTGATACCAGTCTGGCGGAATTAGCGGCTGATAGGCGGGCAAGCACGCCCAGTAACGCCGCCGAGTTGTTAGTGCCTGACAGGCGAGAAGGGCTACAAGTGCTTGCTCAGATACGCGTGCAGCTTAACGGCCTTGCATCGCAGCAGGTACAGACTTACAGGGATAATCTGGAGTCATCACGAGCGCATATGCAGCGACTCATCGAAAATCGTATGCAAGCATCCCACGAGCGTCTGACGCTGCTGCTTCGGACACTGGAGGCGCTCAGCCCGGCCGCTACCTTGCGGCGCGGTTATTCGGTGGTACGAAGCGGTGGCAAGGTAGTACGCAGCGCCAAACAACTGACAAAGGGTCAAGAAATAGCAATCGAATTTGCCGAAGGTACGACCTCGGCTGAGGTACAATAGGAGTACTATGGCAGATAAGCAATCGACCGGAGCGTTACAGACCGAACTAGATGGTGTTATGCGCGATTTAGAATCTGACGAACTAGATATAGACCAGGCGGCCGAGTTGTACGAACGAGGTTTGAAGCTACTCGCTGAGCTAAAGGCACGGCTTGCGAAAACCGAGAACAAGATTACGAAACTCAATGATTCGTTTGACGCCTAAACCGGCGGGGGAGTTCTAGGTGATAACAGCACTGATAGTAATCGCCGGTATTGTTTTTGGTCTGTTCGCGTTCGTGGTGTTGTTTGGCGCACCGTATCTGCCGACGCTCCGCAAGCAATCGATAACGGCACTGGAACTGCTCGATTTGCGACCGGGTCAGACAATGCTCGAACTTGGCTCGGGCGACGGTCGACTGCTGAGGTTGGCGGCCGAGCAGGGAATAAAGTCAGTGGGCATCGAGCTCAATCCGTTGCTTGTTGTCTACAGTAAGCTCGTAACACTTCGGTATCGGTCATTGGTGACGGTTCGCTGGGGCAACTTCTGGAATCGTCCGCTACCTGCCGCCGACGGTATCTACGTCTTTTTGCTTGACCGCTATATGGCCAAATTGCATAAAAAAGTTACTCAAGAATATACTAGTTCTGTCAAGCTTGTGACGTTCGCTTTCAGCGTGCCCGGGCTGATGCCAACCAAGGAACGGGATGGTTTATATCTGTATCACATCAAGGGCAACAAAAAACCGCTCCCTCGGCGCTCGTGAAGGGGCCTACTACTTTACGAGGCGGGGCAAAACGGGTACTATGACAGTAATATGCATAAGCTCAATGAAGAGGGGTCACTGCTCGTACCGCTAATTGCGGTATCTGTGTTGCTACTTACTTCGCTTGGGTTTGGGTTTTGGGCCTTTGCAGGGCGCCAAGACTACAAGAACAATGTCGACGCTAAAATCCAGGAGGCCGTTGTAGCCGCAAACGAAACACTTACTGCCGAGAAAGACGCCGAGTTTGCTGAGAAGGAAAAATCCCCGTTTGTGACCTATGCTGGTTCAGCAACGTATGGGGCTCTTACCATAACCTATCCGAAAACATGGAGTGCCTACATTGACGAAACGGGCAAGGGCACGACGCCACTCAGTGGCTATATGCACCCGCGTTTTGTGCCGGCCACAAACTCGGACACCAACTTCGCATTTCGGTTTGAGGTAGTCGATACTGCGTATGACACCGTACTGAAGACGTTTGATTCAGGCGTACGAACCGGCAAAGTGAGCGTGAGCGCTTACCGCGCGCCAAAAGTAGACAGTGTGCTCGGTGCCCGCATAGAGGGCGAGATTGTATCGCGCAAGCAAGGCGTGCTGGTATTATTGCCGATTCGCGATAAGACTATCAAGGTGTGGACCGAAGGCCAAGAATTCAGAGCCGATTTCTCGGCTCTTCTCGAGACTCTGACCTTCGTTCCGTAAGTACTCACCGTGCTATACTGGAGTGATTGAACGAGAGGGTAAACTAGTTGGCGACAA
>CAYQTN010000036.1:0-6678 GCA_964420445.1 uncultured Candidatus Saccharibacteria bacterium | reverse complement strand
GACGAGGGCCCATAGCTCAGCCGGTTAGAGCATCTGCCTTTTAAGCAGAGTGTCGTGGGTTCGAGTCCCACTGGGCCCTCCAATAGAAAACACCCACCTCGCCGTGGGTGTTTTCTATTACTACTAGTAACGGCAATTACTGACAACATGATGTTTATGCTATGTCCATAGCGGTTTCTGTTACTATAAGCTGATGAACCTGCCTCTTTCGGAACGCCGCCAAATCGAGAACGAGATGATTTTTCGGCGTGCCAACGAAAGGATTTCCGATGAACTCGATGACCTCAATGAATTGCACACCAAAAACAATAACCCAGAGATGATAAGAGACGGTGAGCTATTGCTACACTTCATGTGCGAATGCTCAGACGAGAATTGTAAAGCCAGAATACTTATTAAGCTGTCGGCTTATAAGAAAATCCACGAGAACCGGAATGCATTTATCGTCAAACATGAGCATCAGGTGAATGAAATCGAAAAGATCGTTACGAAAGAAGATAATTACATCGTCGTCGAAAAGAACAACACGGTTGCAGAGCCCAACGATAACCTGAATAAAACTTCGGTTGAAAATACATAAAGACTCGGTTAGCGAGTGGCCGCGCTCGCTACCGGCGAAGTGCGGCCTTGATATTCGTAGACTTGCCCGTCCGGTGTGCGGTATTCGCAATCAAACGTAGCAATGTAATCAACCGTACCCGTAACCGTGCTGACGTAGTCATAGCATGACGGTTCGAGTATACGCTGCGAGAACGTGGCCGCCGGAGCCGCCTGGGCGGTCTCTGCCGGAACGGACGCCGTGGCAAAAGCAAAGGCTAGGATAAAGCTTGGCAACAAGTTAAGGTAGCGGCGTATCATGTCGCTGTCACCGTTACGGTTAAGTTAAGCGTGTACGTTCCCGCAGCCTGCTGTATAGGTATGGTCTGCGATACCGAAACACCGGTCAAATCCCAGTAACAGTTGGTGCCGGCGCTTACGCTGGCTGATATAAGCGTTATGGAGTCAGTTACACCTTGGGCAAATGGGGTACTTGGACCGAGCGTAATACCGGTGTTATTACACCCTGACTGCGGCGAAGATGTGCCGACGCTTGGGTCTAATGTCATCCTGCCCGCCACTGCGTCGGCATCACCCCCATCCGCGCATCCCGCAGGTGTGCCTGAGCCATCATTGAAATCAAATGTATTACCGCCGCTGGTCCATGTTGCCGTTGCACCTGCGGTGGCCGCAATAGCAACCGTCCATCCCGGCGTAGTGGTGGTATTAGTCACCCTTATACGCTGAGAGCTCGTACCTAGTGTGCCTGTGCTCGTTTGGCAGTCGAAACCAATCGTTAAGGCGCTCATACTCACAGTCGGGTTGGCAACTGAGGCCCCTCCGCTATCAACAATATCGACGCCCAAAGCTCCGACTATAAGATTGAACGAAACGATTTGCCCACGCCAATCACCACTCGCACCAGCCGTAGCCGTTGTCGAGTAGGTTCCGGTTGTCGTAACATTTCTGTCTGCTCCACCGTACGTTTTACGTAGACCCGGGTTACCGCTCGTAGTTGCGAAGTCGTTTCGTTCGGTAAAAGAGTTGCTCCAGGCGCTAAAACTCGTATTCGACTGCACCGTAACGGCGGCAAACAGTAACGACTCCGCGTTAGTTGTCGTTATGGAACCGGAGCTAACTGCTGTACCCGTCCCCGTTGCCGAGCCGGTCTGTCCTAGCGCGCCGCTCGTAACTACCCCACTATACTCGTAGATATGTACCCCCATAAACGTACTCGAGCCAGTAATACTGCAAGTCACGCTGGTTTCGCCGCCAGCAGCGACTTTATAGAATGTACCCATTGAGGTCACAGTGCCAGACTGGTTAATCGCAGCGGTAAAACCGGTCGGCGTCGCCATTGTGTAGTTGCCGCTAGCACTACACACCGCCACAAGCAGGCGGTTAGCTACCGCTGCAGTTCCAAATGTCGCAGTTATTGTAGTGTTGTTATTGGTTTCGTTGGTAGCTGTCTGGATGAGTGTGGCGGCAGCTTCTGTACGCGGCACCAGTACAGCTACCACCATCACCATGGTAGAGACGACCAATATTCCCAGCAGTGCCCAACTTCTCTGCACGTAAACGACCCTCTTTAGTTATTGTCAAAGAGTTTTGTTTTAGGGTTTTTGTGTTGGTTTTTTGGGTTCTAGATTCTGTTTCTTCTTGGCGGGACTTTTATGCGGTCACCCTGTTTGAGGATGTACGGCGGTTTAATCTTGTTTATTTTCGCTAACAATTTCCAAGGCACGCCATAGGTCCTGGCCACTGCCTCTATATCCATCTGGTTGTTCACGACACCGTCAACATGCGACCCGACTGTGATGGTTTCCCAATTCTCGGCCAGCCGCTTGCGCGCAAAGTATGCCAGTGGCCCTGTGCCCGGCCAACGTTGCTGGCTGCTACCCGGCCGGCCATCAACCGAACGGAGTGGCACGCGGATAACATCACCAGGCTTCAGGATATACGGCGGCTTGATGCGGTTCACCTGAGCCAACAGCTTCCATGACACCGCGTACTTGTTGGCAAGTGATTCGATGTCTATCTGATTCTGGATGGTAACCGGCTTCCAGTCTTGAACAATCTTCTTGCGGTTGAGACGCATCATCAGCATATCCATACCAGGCAGCTTGCTGCCGCCGATTATCGGCGTACTGCTCTTAATAGGCACCTTCACGACATCGCCGGTCTTAAGAATATACGGCGGCTTGATGCGGTTAGCTTTGGCGATTTCTTTCCAGGAGGCGTTGTAGGATTTCGCCAACGTTTCGATATCAACAGGGTTGGTAATAGTAAGCGTACGCCACTCTTTGGTCTTGCGTTTCTTGCCGGCGCCCATAAAGCCGCGGTAGATGCGGTAAGCGATAACCGCCAAGATAGCCAGTAGTAGCAGGTAGATAAGTAACGCCAGAGGTTTCGGCGGACTAAAGAAGATGATCTGGTTGGATTCTAGCGTCACAAGGTTCTGCGAGGTACTTTCGCCGAGACTGTTGTCTACATTAGCGTCGTATGTCACCGTAAACTTCGACTTTATCCAGCCGCCCCAAAACGGTCGTTTATAGGGGATATTCCAGTCAGACGTCACATTCCGAAGGAGTGGTGACTCCTGTGTGTAATTGTCTTCGCCACCACCTAAGATTCCCTTGGTGTAGGTGTTCAGCGTCGCGTCCAGCGAGACGTTGCCGTTGTTTTTGACACGTGGTTTTAATACAAAGTTGCCATCTTCTGTGCGGGCAGCAGCGTAGCCAAGGATGATAACGCTCTTTTTGACATCCCCGGGCAGGAACACGGCCAGGCGGATAGCGGTGCGGAAGCTCAGGTTGATGCTGGTGTTCTCGCCCTCCACAGTCTGGGGTGCGGCGTTCTTCTCTTGAATGACAATGCAGCCGTCGTTTTCACCGACGTCCGCACCTACCGGCGGCGTGACGCTAAAGCCAATGACTTCCGTGCCACCCGATGGCAACGTCACTTCGGTTTTGTCCATCGCAACCCATGAACCAACTGCTTTCTTTTCATCTACCATCTGAGCACAGCCAAACACGCCGCCACTCGATACAATCGAGTCTGTCGCGTAGACCAACAGCGTCTTTGTCTCGTTAGTGAAGTTCACCACCTGCACACCGTCACGAACGGTCTCGTTCGGCCCGGCGTATTTGATAAAAATGGAGCTGGTACGAGGGTTACTTGAATCAGGAAATGCCGGCTTGCCGCCAATATTGCCGTACTCTACGGCCTGAACAGTGGGCGCGAATACAGAAACCAACCCGAACAACAGGGTTAGCAACAATACGGTCCGCTTGGCCTTACCCGCCTCTTGTAGCACCATTAGCACTATAATAGCCTGTTTCACCAGGCCAAGTAAACCGATGCTACAGAGCTGTGACGGTCAAGGTCAGATTGATGCTATAGGTGTCGGCTGCTTGCTCGGCTGGGATTGTCTGTGAAACATTAGCTCCAGTCAGGTACCAGCGACCAAAGTCGTCGGAACCGGCGGCGGCGTTCAGTAACGTTACGCTGTCGGTGACACCTTGTTCGAAGGCAGCAGATGAACCAAGTGTGATGTTGGTAGCCGCACAAGATGCACAGTCTGGAGTGATAGCTCCAACCGACGGATTAACCGTCATCTGGCCTGCGACTGTGTCAGCGTCAGCACCGTCGGTACAACCACCAGTAGTTGGATCATTATAATCGTACGTCGCGGTGGCGCCGCCGTTTGCCCAGACGCTGGTGGCGCCGCCCGTAGCGGCCAGCGTCAAAGACCAGCCGTTGTTGGCGTTACCGGGGTTATCAACATAAATGCGCTCGGTGTTGGTACCAAAAGTACCTGCCGGAGCGCTACCACCGGTCAAACAAGCGAACGGATAAGCGACTGCGTTCAAAGCAACGGCCGGGTTCACGACGCTTACTCTGTTGTTATCACGAATATCAGTCGTCAGGGTACCGGCATTAATGGTCTGTGTGAAATCAGAGTCAGGTGCCGCGTCCACGTACCTGGGGATAACTACGCCCAATAAACCAAACGCCGACAACAAAGAAGCCACACCCAATAGGTGCAAAACCATTCTTCTGTATCTGTTTTTTCTATTTTTAAGCATTTTGTTTTTGGACTAACTAGGGTCAGAATAGCATAGGCGTAAAGAGAATTACAACTGTTTTAGCCCTAAAAGTGTGCATAACTCCACCCCTTAAACACGCGTTTACCGAACTCCAAAATTTTTGACGCGCTTGAAACCGCAAGCATTACGCCGTATGCTTATGCTAGAAATGTAAGTTTTAGGAGAAAAAATGAAAAAGCGCAACCCAATTGCAGTATTTTTGCTGCCATTTATCACATTCGGCATCTACAGCCTGTACTGGATGGTCAAAACCAAAGGAGAGATGAACTCCCTTGGTGCCCAAATACCAACCGCATGGTTGATTATCGTCCCCCTCGTAAACATCTGGTGGCTCTGGAAATGGAGCGAAGGTGTTGACCAAGTCACGGCACAAAAGATGTCCGGTGTTCTGGCCTTTATTTTGGTCTGGTTGCTTGGTTCAATCGGTAGCGCAATTGTGCAAGACAGCTTTAACAAACTTGGCGAATCTGCCCCTGTTGCGGCCGCGACTGCAGCCCCGGAAACTCCAACAGATACTGTCACGCCCATGACTCCTCCAACCCCACCAGCAGCAGTCTAGGTATGAAACAACGCAATCCCCTCTTCGTAGCCGGTTTCCCGTATGCCACGGCATTTGTCGGCTACGTGGGGCTGCGTATCCTGGTAGGTACGAGTGAAGGCAATCCAGATTCAACAGCTGCCCTTGTTGGCTTGCTTATCATGCTGGCGCTCCTACTAGTTGGCGCCGGCTATTTTTATTACTGGCTGGTTTACACTGCCCGGGTCATGCGCCGTGAAGCACAGGCTGTGATCCCGAACGCACTGTTACTTATTGTCCCGCTTGCCAACCTCTGGTGGATGTGGCGTTTTTCGCAAGGAGTCGAGCTATATACCAAGACCAAGATGCAGGGCGCGCTAGCCTTTGTACTTGTTGCCGGCGCGGGCAGTATTGGGGCGGGCATATTGCAGGACACCTTCAACAAGCAGCTGGCAGCTCCTAGCGCCCCTACGCAGCCCCAGGTTTAGTGCTTTTTCTTGTGATGTCTAGTGTGCGGGTGGCGGATAGTCAGTGCAATCAACACAATACTGCTAACCAACCCGATAACCACCACTGGCTCTTGATACTGCGATAGAAGCGACCACGTCTCTGTGGCCGAGATAGTGACGGCGGCTCCGGCTGCAAGTTGCGGCGTCACGAATAGCGCCCCCAACAAGGCGGTTGCTGCCGCTGGCAGAAATGCCAATGGCAAAATGGCGGCCGTCAAATGTCCGCGCAAGATAATTGCGCACGCAACAGCCGGTGCCAGCAAAAGCACCACCTGCGCGACATTAGACGAGCTGCTCATGCCGCTTGTTAGCGAAGTAGCCACCAACCCAACGTTTTCTCCTGATGCATTCATAAGTACCTGGCCTGCGCACAGCGCCAAAAAAACAATGGCTGTGTGCGTACGCAGGAGCAACAGGCCGAGTAGTACCGCGGCCATAATAATCAACAGGATGTAATCGGTCATGGCGCTATTATACCGCCCGAGTAGCATAAGCGGTTAAAAATCAAATTGCTGGCCGATACTCCAGCCTTTGGAACGGGCCGTTCCGGCGGGCACCTCTACAACAAATTGGCTGGGCTCATTAGGACAAAAAGACGTTGGGTAGGTATCCGGACGTACGTCACTTTCTATCGTCGTAATCTGTTTGTCGGCATCGAGCCAGACCATGTCGATGGCGAAGTTCATATCTTTCATCCAGTAACAATAATCACCGGGTGAGGTGTAGCTAAACAACATAGCTTGGTCTGCACCAAGACATAAACGCCCGGACAAGCCACGGGCTTGGCGGTCGCTGGTAGCCGCCACCTCGGCACGGTAGGATTCATTACCTATCCGCAGTTCTATGACATCTAGGTTACCCGGTGGCACACAGTCGCCCTGAGGCGCTTCAACAGGGGCATTCCAGATGATAAACACGAGCGCGATTGCCGCGAATATGCCCAGTCCATAGGCTACTCCGCTTGCAAGAGCGAACTGAAAAAATCTCTTAAGCGCCGACTCGGTCT
>CAYQTN010000035.1:0-6971 GCA_964420445.1 uncultured Candidatus Saccharibacteria bacterium | reverse complement strand
ATACGAGCACTCCGATATCCTGGTACTTAACAGGGAAGAAGCAGCGCTGGTAGGCGGCGGAAACCACGAGGATATGAATGATTTGTTTGATAAGCTTCACGGTTTAGGTGCTAAGACCGTTTGTATCACCGATGGGCCAAATGGCGCTTACGCCAGTAATTCCGACGGCAGGTGGTTTATGCCAATCTACCCCGATCCGGCACCACCTTATGAGCGGACAGGAGCGGGTGATGCGTTTGCCAGCACCTTTACAGCCGCGCTTATGCGAGGTAAATCGATTGAAGAAGCATTGAAGTGGGGCCCTATTAACTCCATGAATGTTGTCCAACATGTCGGTGCCCAAGAAGGGTTGCTGTCTGAGGCCGAGCTGCAAAAATTGCTCGACGAAGCACCCGAGTGGTATGTTCCAAAGCCAATGTAGGAAAAAGAACAACATAATTGGCCAGCTAACAGCGCCCAGAGCCGTATGTTAGTGGTATGATGAAAGCATTAGCGGAACTATGAACAGCCATGTCTAACCTCTTGAGCCAATTATTGGCGGCCGACGAACCACTGTTCAGTATGGCTGTAAAAGATCTGGAGTCTGCTAGCGGCCAACCAGGCATGGACGTCCGTCTTATCAGCGAAATAATTGGCAAGGTTCATCTTAAGTCCAAAGAGCTGGGCTTGGACGCTACCGATACAACCGGCGAAGAGCTGTATCACGCGCTTATAAACAAGATGCGACAGCACGACGTGCACTTGGCGCGTCACATTGGCGGTAAAAGCCCGGATGACGTGCAAGGCTTAATGCCGCTTATCAAGAAGGCTGTCGAAGACTTGGACGTACCAAAAAGCGCGTGGGTGTTAAAGCGCAGCGTAGCCAAGCGGATGCTTCAGGACAACCCACCAAACAACATTATGAAGCACCTAAACTACACGTCGGTTGATTCGCTGGTGAAGCGCGAGAATCTATTTGAGATATACGGCGCGCTCCGTTTTGCCGAGACTCCTTCCTGGCTGAAAAAGTTTAACGCCGGCTACAAGAAACTGTCGCCGTCTGATTTTGAAACCCGTGATATCGAAATCGTGCTCATGAACCGAGACCGCTGGGGCGATATCGCCGAGGGGTTTGTAAAGAAGAAGCGTCACAACATTACGCATCTCAAAGAGTTGGGCGTCATTATGATGCTACCCACGAAACTCGAAAAACTGCCGGGTATCACTATGACAGCTTTGCCGCTGCTACTGCATTATTACAATGAGATCCGGCTCTACAGCGCGTTTTTTAAGCTTCAACAGGTTAAGCACGATTTTGGCAAAATCATAGCCGAGACATTAAATGCCGACATCCGATCAACCGCAGTGATGGCCGGCAGCCATGTCCATTGGCGGGTTATTCAGCGTTATTACGGCAAATTAGAAGACGAGCGGCACCCTGAAATCTTTGAGCCGCATGTCCAGCCGGAGGACCTGCACTGGCGGCGGGCCGAAGAACTGCTGTATAAAATAGACCCTGAGCTTGGATTTTGGCGAGACATGGATTTTGTTGGCATTATGGCCAACAAGGAGCCGGTCAGCTTCAATATTATGGATGTCAGCATCAGTTACTGCACCGGTGCAGCCTATGCCCACCGGGCGTTCTTTCACATGCGCGAGAGCCTGTGGAACGAGCTGTTTATGCGCTACATGGGTCATTCGACACTCGAAAACCAGATATTGCAGCAGCTTGATAACAACATGATTAAACCCGAAAAACTAAAAATCTAAGGTATACTGGTAAGGCGCTTATGCAAAACAAACAACAAGATAGTTCACACCTGTGTCTACCACTTAGCTACTCTATTTGTGTATCGGGCGCGGCTGCCGGCGAAACCGTTGCCAGTGCCGCCCTACTCGCCGAACGGCTTGGAGCCGCCATTGCCAAACACGGGCACACGTTGACCACCGGCGCAACAGTCGGCTTGCCGTACCACGCCGCCAAGGGCGCAAAAATGAACGGTGGCAAGAGTATCGGTTTCTCTCCTGCCAGCAGCTTACGCGAGCACCTGCACAAGTACCGCCTGCCACACTGTTTCTTTGACTTTATTAACTTTACCGGCATGAACTATGTCGGTCGTGACCAATATCTGATTCAGTCCAGTGACGCCGTGATTACGGTTGGCGGCCGTTTTGGCAGTCTGCATGAGTTTACGACGGCGTTGGAATCCGGCAAGCCCTGTGGCATTCTGACCGGCAGCGGTGGCACAGCCGATGTTATCCCGCAACTAATGGAAATCTTAGAGCCTCCTCACAAAAGCTTGGTTATTTACGATGACGATCCCGAAAATCTGGTAAAGCGCATCATCGATATTCTGAACATTGAAGACAAAGATCTACACAAGGACATGCGACGGGACGACCACTGGTTCCTAGAGCACAGCAAGCGCGCCGGCTAAGCGCTTGTGTTTTTGGCCTGCTCGGGCTACAGTGGCTGGTAAGAAATCAGGAGGAACCCTAAGGTATGCGGAACAACCAAGCAGGCTTCGGCGGCGGGGCGATTGTGTTCATACTGGTCATTCTCTCGTTAACGGGGTTTACCTATTACCGCGTTCAGCAAGCCGATGAGAACATTGACACCTATAGCTCCGTAGATTCATTCGAGGAATGTGTGGCAGCCGGAAATCCGGTAATGGAAAGTTATCCCGAACAATGTGCCGCCAATGGAACGACGTATAGTAATCCCACGCAGAAAATTGACGAAGTGTCCGCCGAGGCCAGCCAGCTGGTGCTATCGGAACTTGGCGTGCAGTTTGACGTACCACCCGAGCTCTCATCGCTCTACTATTACCAAGACCCAACCGTCCCAAATGCTGTCTATTTCTCGCTTCAAGAACTAAAAGAAACCGACTGTGCGGCCGATAAAGTATCGGTGGCCGCTTTGGCCCGCTATACCATGGAAGAGTTGTCTGAACGCGACCCCGCAGACCTCGACGAACTGCCGTACATCAACGGCTACTACTATATCTTTGAACGCCCCCAAGCCATGTGTTCGGAAAGCCCAACCATCCAACAAAAGGCTGATGACACCAGAACAGCACTAGAAGAGGCCATTGAGCGTAGCCTGCGCGCTGCGCAGTAATCTGTTACAATGCATTGATGGCCAGATTCGAACTAAAAAGCAAATACGAGCCCCGCGGCGACCAACCGGCGGCAATTGCTCAGTTGGTTTCGGGCGTCCAAAACGGCACCAAAGAACAAACCCTGCTCGGTGTTACGGGCTCGGGCAAGACATTTACTATGGCCAACGTCATTCAGAACATACAGAAGCCAACGTTGGTCTTAAGCCACAACAAGACGCTTGCCGCTCAGTTATATTCCGAGTTTAAAAACTACTTTCCTAACAATGCCGTCCACTACTTTGTCAGCTACTTTGATTATTACCAGCCGGAAGCCTATATTCCGCGTTCTGATACCTATATAGAGAAAGACTCGCAGATAAACGAAGAGATTGACCGCCTGCGGCATGCCGCAACCGATGCCTTATTGACCCGCCAAGACGTTATCATTGTTGCCTCGGTCAGCTGTATTTATGGCATAGGTTCGGTCGAAGATTACGACGGCTTGAGCGAGAAAGTCAAAAAGGGCGAACGCAAACAGCGGGATAAGTTCATCCGGCACCTGACTGACATCCAGTACCAGCGCAACGACATTGACTTTCACCGTAGCACCTTCCGCGTGCGCGGCGATGTTGTCGATGTCTATCCGGCGGGTGAGGAATCGGCCTACCGTATTGAGTTTTTTGGGGACGAGGTTGACCGTATTACCCGCATTGACCCGCTAACAGGGGAAATTACGGCGACATTGGACGAAATCCAGATCTTCCCGGGCAGCCACTACGTCACGCCGTATGACAAACTCAAGCTGGCGCTTGGCAAGATTCAGCGCGAACTAGACGAACGGGTTGCTTTGTTTGAAAAACAAAACAAGCTGGTGGAAGCACAGCGCCTAAAGCAACGAACCAAATTCGATTTAGAGATGCTTGAGGAGACCGGGTTTGTTAAAGGCATCGAAAACTATAGCCGATATCTAACTAACCGCGAGCCTGGCGAGCAACCGGCAACATTACTCGATTATTATCCAGACGATTTCTTGATGTTTATCGATGAATCACATATGACTATCCCGCAAGTCCGTGGCATGTATAACGGCGACCGTGCCCGCAAAGAGGTACTAGTGGAGCACGGTTTTCGTTTGCCAAGCGCGCTCGATAACCGCCCGCTAACGTTCGCCGAGTTCGAGCGCCACGTGAATCAGGTGGTTTATGTTAGCGCCACGCCAGCGCAGTACGAACTGGATCGCAGCCCTGAACCCGCCCAACAAGTTATCCGCCCAACCGGTTTGCTTGACCCTGTTATCGAAGTCAGAAAGATTGAAGGCCAGATCGATGACCTTATCGGTGAAATCCGCGACACCATAGCCAAACGCCAGCGTGTACTGGTTACCACGCTCACCAAGCGCATGTCTGAAGACTTAACCGAGTACTTACAAGAAATTCAGATTAAGGTGACCTATCTGCACAGCGATGTCGATACGTTGGAGCGAACCGATATCCTGCGTGATTTGCGCCTGGGTACCTATGACGTGGTCGTCGGTATCAACTTGTTACGCGAGGGCCTGGACCTGCCGGAAGTATCTTTGGTTGCAATTCTGGACGCCGACAAAGAAGGCTTCTTACGCTCTGAACAAGCGTTGATACAGACCGTCGGCCGCGCCGCTCGACACGTCGAGGGCCGGGTGGTTATGTATGCCGATACCGTCACGGGCAGCATGAAGCGCACGATAGATGAAACAAACCGCCGCCGCGCTATTCAAAAAGCGTATAACGAGGCCAACAACATTACGCCCGCCGGTATTGCCAAAGCAGTCGAGAAAGGCATGCGCCCAGATCTGCCGGAAGAAGCTAAAAAGGCCAAGCTCGATTTGAAGAAGATTCCCAAAGATGAGTACAAACATCTGATTAAAGACTTAAGTGCTCAAATGGATTTGGCGGCTGCCAACCTGCAATTCGAAAAAGCAGCGGAACTACGCGATATCATTGAAGACGTTAAATCAAAATTGTAGCTATCGCAACTAAAATTGACTACAGGTGTCACTAGTTGCGGTGATATAGCACAGCGCGATTGTAGCTTAAAAAAGGCCTAGAGCGTATATGTTGATAACCATCCTGATATAAAAAATGACTGAATGGTCTGTATAATTACATTATAGCATATATATTACAGCTTGTCAATATAGAGCGAGGCATTCTAAGGTGTTATACTACATACTCAAATGGCGAAACTTACCCGTGAAGATGTTTTAAAGTTGGCTCGACTGGCGCGACTGCGCTTGTCGGACGACGAAGTGGCTACCTTCCAGCGCGAAATTAGTGACATTCTTGGCTATGTTGAGATGCTCGGCGACGTTGACACCAAGGGTCTTAAGCCGACGTATCAAGTTACCGGTTTAACTAACGTTTCTCGGCCAGACGTGCCTCATGCCTACGGAGCCGACCCGGAGCAGCTTTTAAAAAATGTTCCTGAACGAGAAGCCGATTACATTAAAGTAAAACGGATGATTGGCTAATGGATAGCTGGGATACAATTGCATCATTGGCCGAACAGGTTCGAGCTGGCAAACTTACAGCAACTGAATTGGTTCGGGAGTCT
Source organism: uncultured Candidatus Saccharibacteria bacterium (assembly GCA_964420445.1). Classification (GTDB taxonomy): domain Bacteria; phylum Patescibacteriota; class Saccharimonadia; order Saccharimonadales; family JACDBH01; genus CAYQTN01. The sequence continues at coordinate 1,302 of CAYQTN010000035.1, read as the reverse complement.
CTGAAGCGTATCGAAGCAGCCAAGGAATATAAGGCTGTTATCGCTACGGTTAAAGACCGCGCGTTGGAACGAGCCGCCCTCATAGATGAATCAGTCCGGGCTGGCAAAGACCCCGGCCGCCTGGCCGGTGTGCCGTTTATTGCAAAAGACAATTATCTTGCGTTTGGTGCCGATACGACGGCAGCAAGTAACATCTTAAAAGGTTTTGAAGCGCCTTACCAGGCTAGCGCCATTGAAAGGCTCGAAGCCGAAGGCGCAGTGTTGGTAGCAAAAGCTAACCTAGACGCTTTCGCGCACGGCAGTAGCACTGAAAACAGCGATTTCTTTACAACGCTGAACCCGCATGACAAGACCCGCGTACCTGGTGGTAGTTCTGGCGGCTCCGGCGCGGCTGTCGTACTAGGTTTAGTACCTTTCACGCTCGGAAGTGATACTGGCGGCTCGATACGCTTGCCAGCCAGTTTTAGTGGTTCTGTGGGATTCAAACCAACCTATGGTCTGGTATCGCGCAGCGGCGTCGTAGCAATGGCCAGCTCGCTTGATTGCATGGGCCCTATGACGATGCGCGTTGAAGATGCCGCATTGGTGCTCGATGTCATGAGCGGCCGCGATGCATTAGATAGCACGACCATCGAGCGCGACGACACCTCTTATACCGAGCTTGACACCGATGTCCGCGGCAAAGTAATTGGCGTCGTAAAAGAGTACATGGATGAAGGCTTAGATGACGCCGTTAAGGCGCAAATACAGCAGTCTCTGCATTCACTGGAAGCAGCCGGCGCAATCCTAAAAGAAGTCAGCTTGCCGAGCTTGCCGCTCGCGCTGGCGGTGTACTACATTGTTTGTCCGGCCGAAGTAAGTAGCAATCTGAGTCGCTACGACGGACAACGCTACGGCTATAGCGACAAGTCAGCAAAGAATATAGACGAAAGCTATGAGCAATCACGCGAAACAGGCTTTGGCGCGGAGGCCAAGCGGCGCATTATGATAGGCACCTACGTACTAAGCTCCGGTTACTACGATGCTTATTACACCAAAGCCCAGACAGTCCGTACCAAGCTTATCCGCGAATTTGAAACTGCTTTTGAGGGCGTTGATTTCTTGGCCGGCCCAACCGCACCATCTACGGCATTCAAGATTGGCGAGAACACCGATAACCCGCTCAAGATGTATTTGACTGACATTATGACCGTCGCCGCCAACCTAGTCGGAGTGCCGGCTATTAGTGTACCGGCCGGCACGCATGAAGGGCTGCCAATCGGCCTGCAATTAATGGCGCCGCAACGTCAAGACCGCGCGCTA
>CAYQTN010000034.1:0-7116 GCA_964420445.1 uncultured Candidatus Saccharibacteria bacterium | reverse complement strand
TTATTCAGAATCGGCCTTCAGCGCTACATCTGGGACACGACTGTTGTTCTTCCACGCTCCTTGGTGCCCACAGTGCCGGTCACTCGAAGCCAGCATTCAGGCAAGTACCATCCCTTCGGGCGTAACCATCTTTAAGGTGGACTACGATTCAAACCAGTCTCTACGGCAAAAATACGGTGTCACTATCCAGACAACTGTTGTCCGGGTAGACGATAGTGGCAATCTGAGCGAAAAATACGTCGCGTACGATGATCCGTCATTCGCCAACGTTGCTGAGAACTTGCTCTAGATATGACGCTCTTCATCCTTTCTTACGTCGCAGGCGTTCTCACTGTTGCCGCACCCTGCATACTACCCCTTCTACCTGTTGTCATCGGCGGAAGCGTAAGTGAAAAAGGAGACGCCAAATCATGGCGCCGCCCCTTAACCATCACACTTAGCTTAGCCGGTTCAGTCATTATCTTCACGCTGCTACTTAAAGCCAGCACCACCTTACTGGGTGTACCGCAAGTAGTCTGGCAACTTATTTCGGGGGGAATTGTTACGCTTTTGGGCGTCACGCTCGCATACCCGCCATTATGGGAACGTTTGGCTGGTGCTCTCAAGCTTCAACAGCGGACAAGCCGGCAGATGCAACAGGCTTCGCGCTCGGAGGGCACTAAACGAGACGTACTTATGGGCGCCGCGCTTGGACCTGTCTTCAGTAGCTGTAGCCCGACCTATGCTTTAATTGTTGCCGCTGTGTTGCCTGAGTCATTTTTTAAGGGACTTCTGTACCTGTTGGCATACGCACTTGGGCTGGCTTCGGTGCTGCTGTTAGTAGCAGTTGCAGGACAGTCGGTGGTAGCTAAGCTTCGCTGGGCAAGCAATCCGAACGGCTGGTTCCGCCGGAGTATTGGCCTACTGTTCATTGTCGTCGGGTTAGCCGTTATTTTTGGCCTGGATAAGGATTTCCAGTCATTCGTACTTGAAAGCGGTTGGTATGATCCAATTCTTAAGCTCGAGCAATCTCTCTAAGCATCCTCTCTCGCCAAAGTGCGGATATGCACGTACAATACGTGCTAAGACATAAGCGTTTTTAGGTAGTGGGAAAAACAAGCCGCACATGATCCGAAGTCCCCAGGAATTGACCGTCGCTATAAGGTCTGCCGTTAATCGGCGGGCTATTATTACGTCGCATATTGTCATAGCCACAACCATGACCGTGCACACCGCCCTTTGGCCCGCGACCGAGCCCTACGAAAACTACCTTACTGCCCTCATAGTTGCCGTCACGTTGCTAGTATTGATTATCCGGTTCTTGGACTTTGCAAAGATAAATGACCGGCCTTTAGTGTTCATTGTCCTTTACGAAATACTGGTGTTCTTTGGGTTAGCGTTTGTAACAGAAGCTGCCACGCCGTACATATTGATGCCCCTGGTTCCTATGTGGCTAGCCAATCTCTATTACGGAGCAAAGGGCGTCTATGCGACCGTTGCTATGGTGGCAGCAGCCACTGTTACAAAATTCTTGTTCTTTGCGTACGAAAAAGACATCGGCAGAGAGAATACGCTCGACATTCTTGCTGCCTTTTTTGCCTTTGCAGCAGTTGCGAGCTTCTTTGTTAATCTGCAGAAAGTTTATGACTGGGAACGCGCCCGGCTACGTTCAACTCTTAAGGAAGCAACGATTGGTCAGAAACGTCTGCGCACGCTCATCAACAGCATGACAGAGAGCGTACTGGTGCTCGACGAAAACGGAGCTATACGTCTATACAATGCGGCAGCCCTGGCGCTTTTTAATACCAACACCTCGCTCGAGGGCAAGAACCTTGCCAGCTGCATAAAGCTAGAGGCCGAAAAAGGTAAAGTCGTAACCGTAGAGGAATTACTTGTCGATAGCGGCAACGCTCAAACGAGAGAAGATGTGGTTATCCGTTACAGCGAAGAAGACGCCGCCTCATTGAGCCTAACGGTAACACCGCTTCGAACTTCGTTTGGCGATGGCGATGATTACACGGGCTTTATTCTCACGATGCGCGATATCACGCGCGAGAAGTCACTTGAAGAAGAACGTAACGAATTCATTTCCGTTATTTCTCACGAGCTACGCACGCCTGTAACCGTAACTGAAGCAAGCCTCTCGAACGCAATGTATGTCAGTGGGCACGATGGCGATAAAGCAGCCATAGATAAGGCATTAACGACTGCGCACGACCAAGCGATTTATCTCGCAAACATGCTCAATGATTTGTCCACCTTCGCCCGCGCCGAGAAAGGCACCTTGCAGCTCGACCTGGAAGAAATTGAGCCGGCCGAGCTAATAGAGCAGCTCAAGGTTGACTACCATGGTGAGACCGCTGCCAAAGGGCTCAGCCTGGCTACATCAGTCGACGAAAAAACACGTGAACGTTTTGTTTCAAACCGTTTGTATATCCGCGAGATTCTGCAGAACTTCATAACCAACTCAATAAAATACAGCGACGGCGGTACAATCACGCTGCTTGTTCAACCTGCTGATAATAATTCGGTCCGTTTTTCGGTGAAAGACGAAGGCATCGGCATATCCACAAGTGACCAAAAACGGGTCTTTGACAAATTCTTTCGATCAGAAGATTTTAGGACACGTTCCAGCGCCGGTACAGGTTTGGGATTGTATATCGTACACAAACTAGCAAAGTTACTCGAAGGAAAACTTGGCCTATCAAGCGAAGTCGGCCACGGTTCTGAGTTCAGCTTGACCGTGCCTGATTTGAGCGCAATGCTACATGAACGCAAGCAACCGACTGAACCTAGCGATAAGCCGGCGGTAGACGGTACGCATGAAAGCGATGGTCCGACTGGTAGACAGGTCAAGCACGCAGCCGATCTACACTTGCAAAAACAGAGGTAAACTGGTAAAATCTCTGGGTGTTTCCGCTGAAGCAACACGCACAAAACGTGGGCCCATAGCTCAGCCGGTTAGAGCATCTGCCTCTTAAGCAGAGTGTCCTGGGTTCGAGTCCCAGTGGGCCCTCCAAATAAAGAACGTCACTTCGTGTGGCGTTTTTTATTTGATGATTCCTATTACTTGAAGAAGCGAAAATTTATTGAGTTAGTGCCTCCGGCTACGATTTGAATACGACTAGTACGACTATCCACACCACTAATGATCCCAGAATTAAGAGAGTCTGTAACAGAGGAACTTTTTTGTTTTGCTTTTTACTTGCCACAAAGTACGAAATATACGTACCTACCGTAAGTACAGGCCAGAACAGCAGCCATAGGTTTAGATAACTTGGTTCCGTATCCATATCTAAATTCTAACACTTGGCTCTGCTTTTCCTACTCCTGGCTAGTACACGTTTTCTGTTTTAGCTACAGATAATTAGTCATATACTCAAAAAAATGCAAAACGGCCTAGTCCGTTAAAGACTAGGCCGTTCAAATTTTCTATTTTTTTATTGAGGCAACAGCACACCATTAATGATATGCACGACGCCGTTGCTTGCGTCTACGTCTGCAGTCTGAACCTGGGCTTCATTGCCCGCTGCATCGACAATATAAACCATGTTGTCCATGATTTTTACTGTCAGCTTACCACCTTGGACGGTGGTAATTTCTTGACCGTCAGACAGCTGCGATGACATGACCTCGCCGGACACGACATGATAGGTCAGGATGGATTTGAGCTGATCTATGTTTGCTGGTTCCAGCAGCGAAGCAAGCGTGCCTTCAGGCAGTGCTTCGAATGCTTGGTTAGTTGGCGCGAAAACCGTGAATGGACCTGCGCCCTGCAATGTCTCAACTAACTCTGCGGCCTGGACTGCTGTCACAAGTGTCGACAATGACTCCGTCTGAGATGCAAGGCCAACAATATTGGCCTGCTCGGCAACTTCACCGTTCTCTGAATCTGTGAGCTGAGTTGAGGATTGGTCTTCACTGGCATCATCATTGTTCATCGAAAGCGCCCAGTATGCGCCGCCGCCAATGAGTACAAGAGCGACGATACCGATGATAATTCCTGCTGTTTTATTACTTCCGTCTTGCATGTATTTCTCCACGTTCTTTAAGTTAAACCTTACCCTTTACACCCCTATCTAACGCATAGGCACCTCCTTGTTGGTTAATCCCTTCATGAGAAAACGATGGATAGAGTCCGTAACCTTCACAAGCTCTTGTTGTTTGGGTGTATCGGGGAAATATTCCAACAAGAAACCATTAATGGCATGCGCTATGACTTTGGCTTCGTTGTCGACTTGATTTGGCTCAATATAAAACTCGCCGCTCTCGACGCCTTTTTTCAGTACCTCATCTATATGCAGATATGCTTTGGATGGAATATAGCCGCTATCGAGTCTAAGAAATTCCTTGCGAAAATGCAGATAGTATTTCAACACAAAGACAACGTCCTCGATATGCTCAAACTGAAAAAGGATTCTGTCACGCAGTAAATCGCTAGCCTTTTTTCGCTTGGGTAGTTTTGTCCGCTCCACGCCTAGCTGAGTGCCTATGCTTTTAAACAGCTCGCGCAGAAGCACGTCTTTATCTTCGAAAAAGTGATAAATACTTGATAGGCCAACACCACTTTGCTTTGCCAAAATACGCATAGAAAAACCTTCGTAGCCTGCGGTGGCATAGAGATGCTTGGCGTTATCTAGAATGGTTTGCTTGGTAGTATGTGTCATATTAGAACAATCGTTACAATAATAATGTAACACTTGTTCTAATACATATGCAAGCCTAAGTCACTGCGTTTAATTATTTCAAAGAGTAGACGCAGGCTTCGTTGGCAGACAATACTTCGAGGTTGCCGCTTTTGGACTCACCTATCGACGATACGATTCGTTTTTTCAATGTAATACCTTCTGGCAGCTTGAACCGAACTGCCTTGTCGGTAAAGTTAATGACGCTAAGATACCGTTTCTTCCGACCGCTTCGCACGTAGGCTAATATATTCGTATTGCCTACCTCAATAATGTCTATGGAGTTACTCCAAAACGCGTCAGACTTGTTACGGAGCTTACCCAGTGAGCGATACAATGATAGAAACGAATCTTTGTCCTTCGACTGATTCTTGATGTTTCTGGTTTTATAGTCACCCGAAACTGGCAGCCAGGTTTGCTCGGCCATAGAAAAACCGGCGTTCTTCTCATCCGACCATTGCAAAGGCGTACGCTCGGGATCGCGACCATGACCGTCTTGAGCAGAGGGGTCTTGAACCATCGAAGCCGGTATTTTACCGTCCTTCATACCGATTTCTTCGCCGTTATAGATAAATGCCATACCGGGTAGCGTGAGTAGCATGACTGCAGCACATCGCGCGGCCGGCTCGCCCAACCGGCTTACCAGGCGCGACTGGTCGTGATTACCAAAAGCATAGCTGGCAACACAAAGAGGGCTGAGGCTCTCTAACGCCGGATGAAAGCTAGAGAGAAATTTGCGCCATGGCTCGGCACGCCACTCCAAACTCAGGCCTTCAAAGTTGAAGGGGGCGGCAACCAGCGGGTCCATTCCCTCGTAGTACGCAAGATACTCTTCGACTGGCTCGTGTGTTTCCGGATATGACTCGGTAACCATGAACCGAGTAGATTTGAGATATGGCTTTTCTTTGAGCACGTTGGCCATTTCCGACAGATGCGCATAAAGCTGTGGCCAACCTTGGCTTTGCAGATGCAGTAACGACCCGTACTCCGAGCCATGCCCCGGTTTGTAGTGCGGGTTCTTTGGGTTGTCGTGAAAAAGAGGATCCTTACCCATAAACCGCACGGCATCCACGCGGAAACCGTCCACCCCTTTGTCGAGCCAAAAGCGCATGACCGATTTGATAGCTTCACGAACTTGCGGATTGCCCCAGTTTAGATCCGGTTGCCTGACATCAAAACTATGCAAGTAAAACTGCTGGCGGGCAGGTTCCCATTCCCAAGCGGTCTTGCCGGTAAAGATGTCGAGCCAGTTGTTCGGAACTATCGGGCTTCCCTTTGCATCGAATCCTTTTGGGTCACGCCATATATACCAGTCAGAATATTCGTTCTCTTTGGATTGGCGTGATTGACGAAACCATTCGTGCTCATCGGATGAATGGTTTGGCACTAGGTCCACTAATACCTTTATACCTTTGCGATGCGCCTGTTTGATGAGCGAATCCATGTCTTTAAGCGTGCCGAAGATTGGGTCTACATCACAGTAATCAGCAACATCGTAGCCAAAATCAGCCATTGGCGAGGGATAAAAAGGCGACAACCAAATGACATTCACGCCAAGCCGCTTAAGATGGCCGAGCTTTGCAGTGACGCCGGGGATATCGCCGATTCCGTCCTTGTTTGAATCATAAAAACTGCGTGGATAGACCTGATAAACGATTGCGCCTTCCGGCCAGCGACGCGAATGCCTCTTGAATATTGTTTGTGTTTTTGTCATAAGCTTCAGTATATAGCCTGTTTGTCTGTAGTCCACCGAATCATGATGAACAACTTCGAACCATACGCGAACACAAGACCTAGCCGAGCATTTTGGCTTAAGGCATAATCTTGCATTTTTTACACTATTGATTAAGCGTAAGTACTTGCTACAATACGCTTATTACAAAAAACGTAAGCGGTGGGAGCAAGAGGGTACAACTAATGAAAGCTTTACTAAAGTCCGTCAGCGTAGCGTTGTTCGTTATGTTTGCCGCAGTCGCGGTAGCATCTGTAACACCGGCTAACACCGCCTCCGCCCAAGACGAAGAGGCAGAACAAAACCAAGAACAAACCGAATCAGAAAGTGAAGCGACCTACAGCTACACTGCACAGGCCGGAGACTCCTACACCAAGATGGCCCGCAAAGCCGTACAGACCTATGGTCTTGTAAAAGAAGTTAACTTAAGCCAAGCTGCTATCATTTATGCCGAGACTGAGCTTACGCTCGCCGGCGGTTCGCCTGTATTAAACCTAGGCGACAGTGTCAGCATGAAAGAAAGTGATGTTGCGGCAGTAATCGAAAAGGCCAAGAACCTCAGCGAGTCTCAACTATCCGGCTGGGAAACATACGTTCCATACGTAAACTTCAACACCGACAACGTCGGTGAAGTCCGTTCATAGCCAGTAGACCGGTAAGTATACGTAGGCGGCTCCATCAAAGGAGCCGCTTTTCTTGTGTCACATACCAGCGCCGGTT
>CAYQTN010000033.1:0-7141 GCA_964420445.1 uncultured Candidatus Saccharibacteria bacterium | reverse complement strand
TGAAGTACTCATCGTTAGCGGTCAGAGCGATGCGCTGCTCACGGTTCTCGACAGTGTCGCCCCGAACCTCGACGCCGCTCCACTCAAACGGGCCAGTTCCCACCGGCTCAACCGTATTGAATAAGCTACCCCTTAGATCGGTTGGCTCGGTCTTTTCGAGCACATGGCGGGGAATGATGACCGTTGTTAAAGAGTACGGGAATGAAGCAAGAACGTTTGGTAACTCAAATGTTATCGTGTGTTTTTCGGGTGTTTCAATCTTGATTCCCTGCCAGCCACCAAAGAGCGGCGAGCGCGTGTCGGGGTTTTGAATCGCGCCGAAGGTGAAAGCTACGTCCTCGGCCGTAAATTCGGCTCCGTCATGCCACTTCACATCTTCGCGCAATTTGACGGTGTAAAGTTTGCCTGTTGCGTCAACCTCCCACTCTGTTGCCAATTCGCCGACGAGATTGTTGTTCTTATCCTGAGAAAGTAGCCCGGAGAATATGAGTTCCGATACAGTAGCATCGACGTCTCCGGTAGCAAAAATCGGATTGGCATTGGTATACGAACCTACCATGCCTTCGCTGTATATGCCGCCGGCTACGGGCACGACGCGGAGGAAATAGTCGCCTAGCGCCCTAGTCTGCAATACGACAGCACTCAGCAACAAGACGATAAGCAGTATCCAGGTAAGAATGAAACGCCTAACTTCATAAAGACGGCCGAGCCGACGGAAAAAATGCTTATCAAGGCCTTCTTCGGTCTGGGAGCCGATATCTTCAAACTGCCGTTGGCGCCGTCTGACTCGGCGGCGCCATCTGAGTTTGGTGGTTCGGTCAATCATCTGTAAGCGTTGATCCTTATTTTAGGATTTATGTTTCTAAGCGAGCTAGAGCTGGATGATGTTTGCCATCAGAGAAGCCGAAAAGACTACGACCATGAAAATCGTGATGTTGTGCAAAGACTTGTCAGACCCACGACGCACGGTATTTACTTCGCCGCCGCCACCTAGACCCGCTCCGAGCCCGGCTCCTCTAGTTTGTATCAGTATAAGAATGGTCAGGAGCACTGCTGAAACGATGGTAATGTAATTAGCTAATGTCATACTTCCTCTATTATTGCCGTCACTAAATAATTTACTACGCCTATTATAACACCTGCGAGCATGGCTGCGCCGAATCCGGTTACCTCAAGAGGGTTATATATGACGCTCGCCAAGCTTACCATCAGACCGTTTATCACAATCATAAAGAGCCCAAGGCTGAATAATATCGCCGGCAGGCTCAGCAGTACAACAAGCGGCTTAATGAGAGTGTTTACGATAGCCAACACCAGGCCTGATATAACAATAATGCTGGTCCTGCCGCTAAAGGTAATGCGGCCGTCTAAAAAGCCTGCTGCTATCCAGAGACCCAGACTGCACACAAACCAACGCACAAAGAACCGATGGAGAGGATTTTTCATAATTGCTTATAGTTTATGTCAGTCCAATGCCGCCGACAAGTCCGATGACAGCACCTCGATGCCGGTTTTGGTCACCAGAACATCGTCCTCAATACGAATGCCTATGCCCTCCTCAGGTATATAAATGCCGGGTTCAACCGTCAAAACCATGCCGGGTTCAAGCGGTTTGCCGTAATCTGCCGCGTCATGCGTATCAAGCCCCAGAAAATGCGATGTCAGGTGGGGATAGTACTTTTTGATTTTCTTTTTGTCATCAATATCATCTAACAGCCCCAGCTTCTTTAATTCGTTGGCCATAACTCCATCCATAGATTGCTCATACTGCTTCATATCAACACCGGGCTTAAGTCGGTCAAATGCAGCCTGCTGAACACGCATAACAGCTTCGTAGACAGCCCGCTGACGCTTAGTCGGCTTTGAAACAGCAAAGGTGCGAGTTATATCAGCGCTGTAATTGCACACCTCCGCGCCAACATCCAAAAGCAGCAGTCCTGCGGCGTCAATCGGTTGATTATTATCAATGTAATGGATTGTCGTAGCATTCTCGCCACAGGCGATTATCGGCTGGTAGGCGTGTTCACGCACGCCCCGTTTCATAAATTCACGGGTTATGTCGGCTGCAACCTCATATTCAAATTTGTAACGCTGCACCCTGCGGCGCACCGTCTCGAGCGCCACACCCGTAATCTTGATTGCGTGCTTGAGCGCCCGGAGCTCAGGCTCTTGCTTGATCTGGCGCATGTACGCCAGCTGTTTCCGAATATCAACGATTTCTGCCTTACGGTGCTTCTTTAGAGCATCAAGCAGCGCCGCACGGGCGGGGTTGGCATAAAAACCAAAGTGCTCAAAGTACGGTTCTGCCGGAGCAATAGTGTGTATTTTTTTATACTTTTTAATAAGTAGGTCCAGGCGAACCCAGCCGTCGTGATGCTCTTCAACCTCTTGGATACCGGAGCGCTCCCGAATGGCGTGCCTATCTATGACACCGTCCCACATATCTCGATGGTCGGCTCGTTTCGGAGCAATCAAGAATGTGCTGGTGCCGTTAACAACCAGAACGAAATCCGGCTCTTCTACGCCTGTGAGGTACCAAAAATTACTGTCTTGGCGAAATGAATAGGTCGTGTCGGCGCTGCGTTGCAGCAGACCGTTCGCGGCTATAACAATGAGATTTGAGCCGAGTTTTTCACTCAATCTTTGACGGTTACCGCTGTAAAAGTCGGCTGTAAAAAAGTCTGTCATCTTCAGTTGTAGGATTATACCTTATCGCTTCTGTGCGGACGCATATATTGTCGCAGTATCGTCGCCTTTTTCTCGCCCACAACTTTGGCAAGCTCCCAGTCGCGTGCCTGTTCTATGCCCCTGTAACTGCCGAAGGTCCGAAGCAGCTTCTTACGCGTTTCTGGCCCGATGGTCGGTATTTCGTCTAACAAACTACTGGTCTGGCGCTTCGACTTAAGCACCGTGTGGTAACTGACCGCAAAACGATGTGATTCGTCACGGATACGTTGTAGCAATTTGACGATATGAGACGTTTGGGGGAGCCGTACCAAAAGGAACTCGTCACTTTCTGCGACAGTTCCGCTCAATTCATCGAGTTTTTTGCGATTTAGTTGCAGATACTGCCAATCTTTTCGTATAACTATCTCCTCGTACTGCTTAGCGAGTCCTATAGCGGGCGTTTTGATATCTTTTGCTTTTAATACCTCGAGAGCGCTGGCTAATTGTCCCTTGCCACCGTCTATCAAAAACAAGTCCGGTCGCGGCCAATCTTTGGCATGTTTTTCGCTTAAGCGGCGCTCAAGCACTTCACGCATGTGCGCAAAGTCGTCGTTACCGGGTATACGCATCTTGAACTTCCGATACGAGCCTTTGTCTGAGACACCGTTTGTGAAAACCACCATGCTGGCAACGGTGTCGGTACCACTCATATGGCTGATGTCGTATCCCTCTATCCGTCGCGGAGCCTTATCAAGCCCAAGCAGCTCACACAAATCGTTTAAGGCGTGATCGCGGCTTAAATCCATGTTTTCTCTGTCGCTAAAAATCACCTGCTTACCCAGGTTACGAAGTGCGAACAGTTGGTTGCGTAACTCGACGGCGCGTTCGAATTGTTTCTGCTTGGCAGCTGATTGCATCTCTTTTTCGAGCTGGCCGGCCAGGCGTACCCGCTCACCCTTGAGGTACATCATGAGCTTTTTTAGATCTGCCTTGTACTCGGCACTGTTAAGTTCGCCGGTTTCCGGCCCCGGGCACAGCCCGAGATGATACTGCAAGCAGGGTCGCTTTGGTATTACAGTGTGAATCGAGTACGGAAATATCTTGCGCAAGTAGTTGAGTGCCCGCTTGACGCTGAACCCACTCAGATAAGGCCCGAGGTACAAAGCACCGTCATCCAGCGGTTGCCGCGTGTACGTTACGCTCGGATACTCGCTTTTCATATCGATACGCACGTACAAATTCGATTTGTCGTCTCGGAGCAAGACGTTAAACCTTGGCATATAGCGCCGTATCATCTCGGCTTCGAGAAACAACGCCTCTATCTCGCTTTCGACCTCAATCCAGTCTACATCGCTGATTTCAGCTACTAATGCATCTGTTTTCGGATCGCGGTTCCGGCTGGTTTGGAAATACTGGCGTACCCTGTTTCGAAGAACAGCCGCTTTTCCGACATAAATAATCTCACCGGTGTTATCTTTGTGAAAATAGACACCTGGCGTCTTGGGTAATTGGGCCAGCTTATTGTGCAGTGTGGACATAGTTTCACAACCATTATGCCATATATTTCTTTGCCTCTGTTATTGAGCTTTATTTTTAAGGTCGTTTTTCCTTGCACATCTGGCCGCCTACTTATATAATGCGCGTAATCACAGCAGTGATGTGTAGGGGGCGAAAAATTAAAGCTCGTATGCGCGGCGAACTTCGTAGTGTTTGCTCCTCACTCGTAAACTGTCTTGGGCTATCAATATGATACCCGCCACATAGGCAAGCAACACTTAGCAGATCTCGTGCGTATGTTCTTCGCAACTTTGATCCGATAAGTGTGCCAAATATCCTTTTGACATAGTTACCGGATCAATCCGGACCGGCCGACGCCCGTAAAGTGTCCCGGTAGTCTCCCGTCATCGCTGTAAACGTGATGGCTCCTAAAAAGGAGACTTGCACGTTAACATCGTTGACAACTACACCATCAAGTCAAACAGAAGTACATCCGTTCACCCATCCACCCACCATCCGTATGGAGGTACAAAATGAGCACAAGTGGAGACCACCGTGTCACACGGGACGACCTTCGGCCGCCCCTGACTGCCACCACAACTCCGCGAGGCACAAATGTGTTTCCCTTTCGGGGGAGCAGACATGCCTTTCCACCACCCGACCAGCCAACCAAACAAGGAGGTACGGACGTGACAGACGTTCAAGCCACGCCGACACATTCATCCGGCGAGGCCGCAGCTGCCCCGCCCGTAGACACCTTCATGGAGGAGCGTTACGAGACACCGATTCTGGAACTCCCCATCGCACCCGAAGTGCCTGTTCCGCCACCCCCGTTCATGGAGCCGGAGCCGACGTTCGAGCAGAAGCCCGAACCCGCGCTGTGGCACAACCGGTTCACCGGTTGGCATGACAAGTGGGTCGCAGAGCAAGAGCGTCAAGCTCAGGCACTGGAGGCGTGGGAAGTACGGCGCGATGCGCATCAGGCAATCGTTGACGAGCAGATTCGTTTGGACCGCGACATGCGGTTCGCGATGGCGTTCGTTGATCAGACCCTGTTCGAGCACTGCACCAGACGAACCCTCGTCGTGGCAACCACGCACGGCAAGGGCGGTGTCGGCAAGACTCCTTCGGCGACCAACCTGGCCGCCCGATTCTCCCAGGCCACACGGCGACCCGTCATCTTGTATGACGGCAACCCTGACTTTGGAGGCTCGGCAGCGCGCTCAGGCGTCGACCCGGAAGGCACGCTGACGCTCAGCCAGTACTACGAGCGCCATGAGCACATGACGTTCACTGAGTTGTGCGGACTGATGCCGCCTTCACGTCACAACGTGCTGGTGGTTGCGGCCGATCCCGACGAGATTGCTCGCAACATCACGCCCGAGCAGACGAAGAAGATGCTGGAGTCGCTCAAGCGACACGCCCGCGTCATCATCGTTGACCTCGGAACCGGGGTGTCATCGCCCGTCAACGAAGCAGTACACAAGATGGCAGATGTCTTCGTCTTCCCCATGCTCACCACCAGTGGTGTGCATACCACCGCCGGGGCAGTCGACGGCCGGGTCAGCACGCAGAAGCGTCTGGTTACCCAGTCGACGAACGACCCCGACGATGCTCACGACCTGGTGGCGCTCAAGGCAAACTACAGCTTGACCGTCGCCATCGGCGTGCGACCGGAAGATGATCTGGCAGCGTTTCAAGGTGCCATCGGCGCCAACAACAAGATGCTCCCGATTCCCTGGGACAAGGCCAGCAGCGAGACCAAGCCGGTCTGGTTGCCGACTATCGAAGGACCGCTCATCCATGTCGAAGACCGGGTGTCCGCACCTACGGCCCTCGCTTGGGGCAAGGCGGCAATCGCCTTGTACGAGCAAGCTGACGAGATCGACGAGATCAGCCGTCAGCTGAACAACCGTGCGGGTGGCACCAGCCAACCGCATGACGAAGAAGCCCACTACCCAGCAGTCGGCACCGCCGGCTGACCTCTACCGAAAGGACATCGAAACATGTCAATCCTTGTACACGTCAAGGGTCTGATTGCTCAGACCCCTCCACCCCTTCCACCGCAACCCGACGACGTCCGCGAGGCCATCAGCACCGCAACGTCGCAGGGCGCCAACCTCGGCATCTGGGGCCCGCTCGGCAGCATCGTGCTGTTGGTCGTGGGCGCTCTGCTCGGCATCGGCGTCCTGGGGGGCCTCCTCAACATCGGCGTCGGTACCGCGAAGATGGGCTTGAGGGCTGGTAACACCGCTGAGATGGCCAAGGCCAAGAGCCAGATCAGTCAGGCAGGCGTCATCGTTTTGGCAATTGCCGGCCTGTTCTTCATCGGCGGCGTCGTCCTGGCGTTCCTCAGCTACTTCGGCGTCTGACCAACCGGTCGGACGTCATCCGTTGGGCTCTATCCCTCAGGAGAACCGCTCCTGAGGGATAGCCCCTCAAAGAGAAAGAGGCAACCATGCCACCTATCGGAATTGGTATACCGGGTGTGGACGACATCGTCAGTGGCATCGTTTCCGCTTTCCTGGATATATTCCTGGGGGGCGCTCGCGAAGCCATCGATCGAGCCCTAAGCACCCTGCTGTACGTCGATCGGCCAGATTTCATGGCCGGTTGGTTTGTCGAGCTGTACGGCGTGTTGCTCGGCATGGCGTTTCTCATCGCCATGTTGATTGCGGGCTTTAGAGCAGCACGAGCTTCAATCGGTAACGATGCCCACGGGTTCGCCCGGTCGTTTCTGATCATCTTCAAGCAGTACCTGGCGGGAGCCTGGTTGCCGGCCATCTTCACCGTCCTGTTCGTGATGTCGAGCATGCTCAGTTTTGAGCTCGTCAACACGATGCCGACCGAAGATACCGGTAGCTTCTCGATTTTCGATGACCTCGGCTCCCTCGGGACCGAGTTCTTAGCCACCTGGATCATCATCATCCAGGGCATATGGCTCGAAATCGAAGTGTTCGTAATCGTCTGGCTCATG
>CAYQTN010000032.1:0-7164 GCA_964420445.1 uncultured Candidatus Saccharibacteria bacterium | reverse complement strand
AGCCACAACGGTTTTCGCTGTTGTGACCTATGCAGTTGGTAGCGCCAACGCACTGCCAACAGAACTGTTGATTGGTATCAGCGCCGGTTTCCTGCTCTATATTGCCATGAGCGATATTATTCCCGACATTCACGAGCAAGTACCCAAGCACAAGCTACTCGATTGGCGGCCTATTCTGCTACTTGTCGGCGTGCTGGTTGTTGGCTTGGCCATCAATTTAGCGCATGGGTACATCGACACAGGGCATGGACATGAAGATGAGTCATATCATGAAGTCCACGGCGAGGAAGAAGAGCATACGGACCAGCACGAAGAAGAGCATCACGACGAGAGCTTCCAGACGCTTTAAGAGTGGTACAATAAGCGTATATGCTTATTGCGGTGATAATCCTTGGGGTCGTGAGTCTGGTGCTAGTTGCGCTGTTGCTCAAGTCGTCTCAGAAACCGGCCGATAGCCAGAGTGCCCTACTTTTGAAGCAAGATTTAACGACCATCAACGAGCAAATGCAAGCCTTGCGTGAAGGCCTACAAAGCCACATGACAGCACGCTTAGACAAAAACCAAGAGAGTATGAGCAAACAGCTCGGTGCCAGCGCCCAGCTCATTAAAGACGTGACCGAGCGGCTTACGCGGTTGGATGATACGAATAAGCGAGTCGTCGATGTCGCTGAGGAGCTAAAAGTATTAAAGAACGTGCTGCAAAATCCGAAACAGCGCGGCGTTTTAGGTGAGTTTTACCTGGAGCAGATTCTACAAAATTTGTTGCCGCCAAGCGGTTACACGCTGCAGTACAAATTGGGCGAGGGCACAATTGTCGACGCGGTCATTCACCTTGATGACAAAATTTTGCCGATTGACAGCAAGTACAGTCTCGAGAACTACAACCGATTGCTAGAAGCCAAGGGCGAACAGCGCGCGACGCTTGAGAAAGCTTTCAAAGAAGATTTGAAGCGCCGAATCGATGAAACCAGCAAATACATCCAGACCAAAAAGGGCACGCTAGATCAGGCGCTAATGTTTATTCCGTCGGAAGCGATTTATTACGATTTGTTAGCCAACAAAGTTGGCGCCGGCGGTGTTAATGGCCGCGATCTTATGCAGTACGCAGCCGTTGATAAGCGGGTGGTAATTGTGGGGCCAAGTACATTAAGCGCCATGCTGCAGGTGGTAATGCAAGGCATGCGCAGCCTGGAGATTCAGAAAGACACCGAGATTATACGTAAGAATATTGAGCAACTCCAGAAACACCTACTGGCCTACGACGGTTATTTTAAACGGGTTGGTAACAGTTTGGGCGCCACAGTTGGGCACTACAACAGCGCCAGCAAAGAGCTTGGCAAAATCGACAAAGATATCGTTAAAATCGGCGGCGGCGACTCAGTCATCGAACCGATGCTCATCGAACGGCCGCTCACGGGCGACGATCTCTAAGCTCGTTTTTGTTGTTTGTCTAAATCAATTGTTAGGGCTGCAGTCCAGCTGAAATCGGCCGCTCCCAAACCTTGGCCGTCAATAGGGCTGAAGTATTCAAACGGTCCAGCTTTGTCGACCATGTCGAGTGTGAGCGTGCGCAGCTCAGTGGCCTCTTCGTTAAAGCCATATCGTGTCAGGCCATCAATAATGAGCCAGTTGGTATTGACCCATGAGGGACCCTGCCAGTAGCGCTCGGCATCGAAGTGAGGCGAGTTTAATGGAACGCTTGGGATAGGGTGATGAACCCAGTAAGTTTTGTGGTCTTTCAAAAGCTCTACTAGCTGTTTGGCGCGTTCTTTAGTAACGCTGCCGGCATACAGCGGCATAAGCGTGCCAATAGTTGGCATCGCAATTAGTTTATGGGTAATGAAATCGCGCGAGTAGTACTGGGCGGAGGGCTCGTCGTACAGCTTCTCCAACGCTTCCTCAGTGTGCTTAAACTTGGTCAGTAGCTCCTCGGGCAGTTTGCGGCGGATTGCTCCGGCAATAACTTTGAGCTGGTCGTTGTTGCGGATGAGGATGCTGTTGAAGGTAATGTCCTGGGTGCAGAACAGCGAGCGGTGGAGAATTTTATCTATATCGTAGCGCTTGCGGCGCAAACGGCGCACAACATCCCAAAGTAGCAAGGCCTCGAGCGAGCTGATGCGTTGGCCTGGGGGCACGGCACGGGTGTCCCGGCGAACGAAGTTGATAATCCATTGCAGGCGCATTTTTTCGATTGTGGCAATCCACCAAGGGCGGTGGTGCTCGTATAGCTGGGCCATCCAGGGTGGGGTGTTATCGAGACCGACCTCGTAGGGGTGAATTTGCAAAACCAGACCCTCATTGTGCGGGTCACGCTCGGCATACAACCACTCGTGGTGACGCACCAGTGGCTCGTACATGAACCTATAAAAGATGTCGCGCTTTTCTTTGGATAGCTTTTCGCCGACTTTCACGACGGCGTCAGCTAGTACTGGCGGCTGGGTGATGCCACTGGTAGCTACTGTATCCGGAGCATACGGGTTAAGCCAGCTGCGCCATGCTTCGCGCTCCAAGCGGTACTCTCGGCCCGGCGTAAAAATCATATGAGGAATCATGCCGTTCGCCCACTGGCCTTTGACCAAGCAGGCAAGCTCTTCGGCGGCTCGCTCGGCGTCCAGATGCCGTAGCCCGATTGCGATAAATGCGCTATCCCACAGCCATTGGTGCGGATACAGCCGGGCGGGCGACGTATGACTGCCGCGATCATTGACTTTTAAGACGGCGGCCATGCGTTCGGCCAGAGTAGCAGGTGATGCCAAGTTCGGTTCTTGTGATTCCATTTACGCTTTAGTATAGCGTAAAGTTCTTACGATTATGTTTTGGCGTCACGTTAAGCTTAACGGTAGTTCGTAAACTGCAAGGGGAAGTCAAAATCTTGGGCGCGCAATAGTTGCATAACAGATTGTAACTCGTCCTTGCTACCACTTTGAACTCTAACCTCTTGACCTTGAATCTGCGTTTTAACCTTGGGGGATGAGTCACGAATAAGCGCGGTAACTTTCTTAGCCTTCTCTTGATCGAGCCCCTGCTTAAACGGCACTTCTTTGGTGGTTTTCAGATTGCTCGTAACCGGTTCTTTGGTGGTATCAAGTATTTTTTGTGACTGGTCTCGGGTGGCCAGTTTCTTGCGGACAATATCTAAGATGGCATCTATCTGCCAGTCGCTTGTACCGGTGATTTTTAGGCCAGACTTATCGTCGTTAAGCCACTCAATGGCGGCAGGTGTACCCTTAAAATCATAGCGGCTCTGTATTTCGCGCTGCGTTTGGTCGAAGACGTTGTTTAATTCGGCTTTGTCGTAGTCGCTGACGATATCGAAAGAAAATGTTCCCATTGCAATAATTGTAACAGATTGAACAAGGAGCTTGCACCAAGAGAAGAGGGCTATTTATATAATTATAGCATAAGTATTATGTTAAATCAATATATTCCATCACATTTTTCTACTATTTCTAAGGTGTTATACTATGTCCTAAGTATGTCGTACCAACACGCTGATATTGCTCGGGTTGCCGAGCAGTTGCACGCCCAGATGCAAAACACCGCCGATAAACGCGCTGTTTTAAGGGACCCTGCACTCAGGGGGTTATTCGACCAAATTAAAACATTACCCGCTGACGAACGGGCGTCATTCGGCCAAGAGGTAAACCAGCTTCGCCAAGAGCTTGAAATCATCGCCATGGGCGATGCCGAGCCGGATAGTTTGCCGCCACTCGACGTTACGGCCGATTTCGACGTCAACACCCCTAGCGATAAAATGCCGAAGTTTCTACCTGTGGAACTTGGCAGCATGCACCCGTTAACGCAGGAGATTGCGGCTATGGCCGATATCTATCAGCGCATGGGCTTTTTGGTTGAGGAGTCGCGTGAGATTGACGATGACTACCACATGTTCGAGAGCCTGAACTTCCCCGATGGCCATCCGGCCCGTGATGATTACGACACCTTCATGACCGACGAAGGATTAATAGCTCCGGCGCATACGTCGACCATGCAAAACCGGGTACTGCAAAAGTACAAGCAAAATCTTGAAGCCGGTGAACCGATAGCAGCCGTCATACCCGGCCGCGTGTTTCGTAACGAAGATTTAGATGTGACCCACGAGCATACCTTTTACCAGCTCGAAGGCGTGTACGTGGGCAAGGGCGTGAATGTCGGCAATCTGATTGCCACGCTTGGTGCATTTATGAACGAATACTTCGGCCAAGAGCTTAAAACCAAGCTGCAGCCGTTTTACTTCCCGTTTACTGAGCCGAGTTTCGAGTTTGCTATCGAGCGCCCCGAGGCGCTCAAAAAGGGCAATACCGAAGCCGACCAATGGCTGGAATTATTGGGTTGCGGCATGATACATCCGAATGTGCTTAAAATGGCCGGCATTGACCCCGAGCAGTACACTGGCTTCGCATGGGGCGGTGGTATTGAGCGTTTGGTCATGATGAAGCATCAGATTGAAGACATCCGTCACTTCGAATCCGGCAACCTAAAATTCTTAAGGCAGTTTTAACTATGAAAGTTAGCCTCAACCTCGCCCAGTATTACGGCAATGTCGATTTGAAGGGCATCCCGCGCGACGAGCTTTTGCGCCGGGTTGGCGCGCAGCTCGGGGCCGTAGAAGAAGTCATCGACTGGGCGCCAAAATACGAGGGCGCCATCATCGTTAAAGTTGTCTCGTGCGAAAAACACCCGAATGCTGATAAGCTCCATGTCTGCCGAATTGACGATGGTGGCAAAGTACAAGGTGTAGAGCGCAATGAGGATGGCTTGATTCAGGTGGTATGCGGCGCGCCAAACGTGGCAGCCGGCATGTTTGCGGTATGGCTTGGTCCCGGTGTCACGGTACCGAGTACTCGCGAGACCGACCCTTTTGTACTAGAATCTCGCGAGATTCGCGGCCAGATAAGCAACGGCATGCTGGCCAGCGCCAAAGAGCTCGGTATCTCAGATGACCACGACGGTATAGTGAACGTTGACCCTGAAGAAGTCGGACGCGAGCCTGGTTTAGGCGACGCATTGGTGGGCTATTTCGGCCTGGATGACTTTGTTATTGATTGCGAGAACAAGATGTTTACTCACCGGCCGGACTGTTTCGGCAACCTTGGTGTGGCCCGCGAACTTGCCGGTATTTCCGGTCTGGCGTTCAAATCACCAGCCTGGTACCTCGAAGCCCCGGCATTTGAAGAGCACAAAGACATCAGTCTTAATGTAGAGAACCAGGCGCCTGATATGGTACCGCGTTTCATGGTCGTCGCCATGAAAAACGTCAGCGTTAAGAAAAGTCCGGTCTGGCTGCAGGCATTTCTGTCACGTGTTGGTATAAAGCCGATAAATAACGTCGTTGACGTAACCAATTTCGTCATGCACCTGACTGGCCAGCCATTACACGCCTTTGACTATGACAAGCTGGTTGAGCGCTCAGACAATCCCAGTCTTATGCCTCGGATGAGCCAAAAGGGTGAAAAACTGACTTTACTCGGCCAGAAAACTGTTGAATTGACAGGTGAAGAGCTGGTGATTGCCACCGACAAACAAGCTGTCGCGCTCGCCGGTGTTATGGGCGGAGCCGAGACAGAAGTGGACGAGACGACCAAGACCATTGTCATTGAAGCGGCGACGTTTGATATGTATAACATCCGCCGGACAAGCATGCGCCACGGTCTATTTACCGATGCGGTAACCCGTTTTAACAAGGGTCAGAGCCCGACACAGAATGACCGAGTGCTGGCGTTTGCAATGGGGCAAATGAATCAGTACGCCGGCGCGCAACAAGCTAGCGATGTTTACGATGTCTCGGAATTCAATAAAGACAAGAACGCCATCAGCCTTAGCCCCGATTTTATTAACGAACGTTTAGGCAGCAGCTTGTCGATAGACGAGATGCAGAATCTCTTGAATAACGTCGAGATGGAGACAACTACCGAAGAGTCACTGAGAGTTCACCCGCCGTTTTGGCGCATGGATATCGAACAGCCCGAAGATGTGGTAGAAGAAATCGGCCGCCTTTATGGCTACGATAAGCTGCCGGTTGCATTGCCGGCCCGCCCAAGCAAGCCGACGCCCAAGAATGACTTATTTGAGTACAAACAGCACCTACGCTATCTTTTGAAGGAACGTGGCGCCAATGAGCTTTTAACCTACAGTTTTGTACATGGCGACTTGCTTGCGCACACTGGCGCTAACCGGGAAGAAGCATTCCATATCCGTAACGCCATTAGTCCGGAGCTGCAGTATTACCGGACCAGTCTTATGCAAAGTTTGCTCACCAAAGTTCTACCTAATTTGAAGGCTCAGGCCGGCAGCCCGGACAATCATTTCGTGTTGTTCGAGCAGGGTAAAGCCCACGCCAAGGCCGATACGGATAACGACGGCCTGCCTGTACAAAAAGAACGTTTGGCCGTGGTCGTAGCGGCAGATGATAAGACAGCCGAAAATCAGCATGCTGGTGCGGCGTATTATCTGGCCAAGAAATATTTAGACGCAGTTACTTCCGACCAAGCAACGTATACCCCGATGGACCAAAAGGGCAATGCCAAGGGCGCCTATCACCCCGGCCGATCGGCCGATGTCTGGTTGGGTGAGAAGCGCATTGGCGTTATCGGCGAATTTTTGCCGGCGGTGCGCCGCAGCCTGAAACTGCCTGTTTACAGCGCCGGCTTCGAGCTCGATATCGTGCGCATGCACAGTTCGCTCCAGCCAAAATCCTATACACCGCTATCCGAATACCCCGAGGTAAAACAGGATATTACGCTGGAAGTCACGCAGGCAGGCATGAATGAAACCCTCGAAAGTTTGCGCGCCGCTATAAGCAGCACGCTACCCGAAGACGTGCAGCTTGAAGAAGTGTCCGCCAAGGCTGCCTATCAACCCGAGAGCAAAGAACTAACCCGCATGACATTCGGCGTTAAACTGGTAAGCCGTTCGCGCAGTCTCGTAGCAAGCGAAGTGAATACTTGGCTCGACACTGCTGCCGGCGTACTTGCCAAAAACGGCAACGCCAAGCGAGTCTAGTAAGATATGAATTTTCTCTACTTAGCACAGTCCGAAGTGCCTGGCACGTTCGCGCTCACGTTCTTTCTTTTTCCGATTGCCTTCTTTGGGTTTATCGGTGTGATTTTGTACAAGCAGTACCAAAAAGCCAAGCACGAAAAAGCGCAGTTTGATCAATGGGTT
>CAYQTN010000031.1:1974-7218 GCA_964420445.1 uncultured Candidatus Saccharibacteria bacterium | reverse complement strand
CTTCGGGGCCGCTGACAACGACGGTGTAATCTCCTTGCCGTTTGCGCAGGACATATTCCCTGCCGCCTTCACCCTGCGGGAACAATCGCTGCTCGCCGCTTTTTACAGACGAAGAGACCGGGCTGTAGTTACCCTCGATAGTTATGCGGACTGACCCATACAAAAGCGCATTAATGCCGGCACCAATGATAAGCAGGATAGCCGCAACGATAGAAAGTGCGATGAGCCGGCGCAACATCACAGCAACCCACTCTCTAATACCTGGACAATTGCATCCGTGTGCCGGTCTATCATTGCCTGGGTCTGTGTCGAACTCATCTCGACCAATATCGTCGGTGTGCCGGTGGTGCTGTTGTACCACGCGTCGAGTGAGCCGCGTTGGGTTACGGTAGTGCCAAGTGAGTACCCCAGGTCCATGCCCATCGCGGTAGCATAGATGCGGGCGATGTCAATCGACGTGCTACCGACCGGCGCAATGTAATCCAGGTTGTCATGGAAGTTGAGCGACAGGCTGGCCGTACCGAGCGAGGTCAAGAAGCTGTTTATGGCTGCTGTCTCCGGTTCACTACCCGGAGCTGTGCCCTTGTAGTTCTTCCCGGATGGCGAGGTTTCTTCGCTAGCGAGCAAGGTATCCCACAGGTAGTCATTGTTGCGGTTCAAATCTACGCCGCTGGCGTTTTTGCGCGTACCTGTCGGGATGCCAAAACCATTTAACTCCGGTATGGCAACAATTCGCACATTGCTAGGCAGTTTTGCGTTGAATAGTAGCTCGTGCGAGACGAGCTGCCCGCCGTTCTCGGAGCCGTGGATAGACGAAACGATTACCACCGTCTTTAGATTCACGGTCGTGCAGGCATCGCGGATGTAAACTTTGATCGGGTTGGCGAGACTGTTTAGACCGATGGTGCCGCTGTCTGGCACGTTGGTCCAGTCAGCGCTCGGGTAGGCCGGCGTCTTGCGCACGACTTCGCGTGGTTGGCCTGTACACGGGATAGTGAAGCCGTTCAGGCCCGGGGCGGCAATTGTTGACGGTACGCGCGTGCCCCCGCCGTTAAAACCAAGCTCGGCACAGGCGGCCTCGTCAATACCCTCGTAGCATAGCAGTGTCTTGGCAACGATGGTATGCAACAGAAACGCCCGGTAGCGCAGCAGATTCTCGTCGTTCGGGTCGTTGCAGGCAGGATCAAGCTCGCTGTAAGATACGGTCTGACCGGGGCTCAGAACTCCGGTGTTTATATCGACCGTCGTACCAAAACAGCCGGTGTACTGGGCGAAATCGCCCTGGTTGTCATAGACATACTCAGCATTCTCGTACGGGTTTTGGATTATCGGGTTATCCTGCTCGGCGACCGAAAAGCCAAAGTCCGGGAAGCCATAGTCGTAACGAGCGCCTGATTGCGCGCTAGCAAGCGGTGTCAGGCTCGCGAAGCCGTTGCCGAAGATGCTGAAGACTTTGCTCGGCAAGGTAGACAGCGACATCATGCCGGCAGATAAGTTGGCGAACGATGGATTTTGTATCAGCGCCTTACCCACCAAGGAGCGACTGTTGCCGACATCGAGTGTCCGCGCATAAAAGCTCTTCTGGCTATCCTCTTGCCTATCCAATTCCTGTTGGATGCTATTAAGTTGAGCATATTCCTCAGGAAGAAGTTCTCGGCCACCCATGGCTATAGCGGCGTCGTTGGCAGCTACCTTTGTGCCCACGTCTGCCATTGCTCCGAATAATCCGCCTTGGGCATCGAGATTGACGCCACCGCCAAACACGATTCGTGCCAAGTTATCGAAGACATTGAAGGCGTCAAGAGCAGCTCCTACTGCAAAGTCAGTTATAAAGTCTGCAATGAGTGCGGCTGGCCCGCCACCTGTGATTGCACCGGCGATACTTAGACCGATTTGTCCCACGGTGCTGAGAAGCGCATCACACACAGTGTCCATGCCTGGAACGCTGTCTAGTTTTTGAAAGAACTCAGGCTTTTCCTTGCCGGGGTTCATTGAGCTGGGTAAAGGCGTGCCACCCCCTTCGTTGCCGAGGTTTGCCTGTATGGAGGCCGCGCCAAAGGCAGACGTGCCTTCGATTGAGTCATATAGTGAGTCGGTCAGTACGCCAACCTCCTCGAGGTTTACGGTAACCTGGCCGGTACTGTTGGCAATCGCGGCGCCTTGCAACTGCGAGCCGGCGCTGACGACAAACATGCCGAGACGCATCATGGGCAGCACGACATTTTGGTGTAGATATGGCCCGAAGGAGTCACCAAATTCGTTAACGACGCATATAAAACTTGCGAACGTCGCGGCACCGACACCACCTAGTGCAGCAGTCTTCAGTTTTCCTGAAAGCTGCTTAACACCGGCTTCTCCCGGTTCCAAGTTGTCGGTATCCACTAAATCATTTACCTCGCCTGCCACTCGGTCCGCTTCTGCCTCGGCCGCGTCTTGGTTGCCATCCGGGTCATCTGTCGCATCTTCGCCGCGCTGTCTTAGGTCGACATCGGTTTCGCCGTTCTTTATGATGTCCTCGTTCTGGGTACGGACGCGCTTGCGGTAATCAATTGTTTCTTCGCCGGATTCACGTACGAGATTACGGAACGGACGCATTGTCACGCCCCCTCGTATAATAAGCAATCGTTTGGCTACCGCCGAACTCTTGCCCGAGAGATCTATGGTATCCACACTGCCTCTCAGTATCTTGCGTGCCTCGCTGCTACTGCCAAACCCCCTTAGGTTGGCTCTGACTTTTCCATCCGGTAACCGCTCGAAAGCGTCTGTGTCCACTCCTCTTGCGTTCATATTCTTCATTCCTCTGGCTCCCTCGGGAGTGTTGGGGTCAATCAGGAACGACTGAATGGAAGTGGTGCCATTGTATTCAGGTGTCAGGCCGGCTGCCTTCAACTTGACTTCGTAGTGGTCGGCAAGTTTGTTACCGACATAGCCGAGATTATTGCGATAGCCTTGACCGCGGGCGTAGCGTATGAGATCACCGGTGGAGTTGTCTGTCAGGGTTTCGTTGTTCCCAAAGTGGAAGTCCTGTAATAGCTGCGATAGATGAATCAGTTGGGCCGGACCGGAAACAACAGAGAATATGGCGAAGACGCCACCGATGCCGAGCCCGGCTACGCCTGCTCCGGCCGCTTGTTTGCGGTTAACGCGAAACCGAAGCCGGCGCTTCTTTTCTTTGCGGAACGGAATATCACCGCCCCCTTCTGATTCTTCAGGAGCATCAGTTTTGGCATCTTCGCCCTTACCGGGCTTTTTCTTGTCAGATTGCGGGTCTTCGGCGGTATCGCCAAAACCCGCTTCAATACCCTGCAGCGCCTCTTGCTCTTGGTCAGACAGCGGTTCAGCGCCCTCATCGTCCATGGGGCGTTGTCGTTCTTTCTGTTTTAGATCTTCCGGATCATAGACGGCGTTGGGCATAGCGTCCTACTGGCTCTTACATCCCTGGCGTTAATCTGTTATCAAGGTCTATTGTACCCTGTGGCTGGTTGATGTCACCACCCTGCATGGCTTGAATCTGTTGTGGATTGGTGGTAATTAGGCCCGTCTCGGTGGCTGATGCCACAACTTGGATATGCACGTGGTTTTGTCCGGCGAAGAATAAACCCTGTCCGACCGGGAACTGACTGAGGCGTTTCTTTTCTTCGCTGGTAAGTTTGAAGGTGTCCGATAGGACGTCGACTGCTGACGTCGACTGCTTCAGGAGTATTTGCATACTGGCGTTGGCAACAATCGCGCGGCCCATCCGAGAGCCCATAAAGTCCTCAACGTCCTGAGTAATGGTCGTAATGCCAAGGTTGTACTTGCGGGCGCGCTTAGCCAGCGAAAAGAGGAAGTTGGCGGAATCTTCATATTTCATGAGTTGCCAAGCTTCGTCTACCACTAGAATGCGTCGCTTTTGGTCGCCCTTGGTCTTGTTCCAGATGTAGTTTAGGACAATATACATGGCAACCGGGCGCAGTTCATCCTCGAGGTCGCGGATATTAAAGACGACCATCGGGTTGTTGATATTAATATTGCTTTGCTGCGAGAAAATACCGGCGAAGGTTCCACTGGTGTACTTGCGCAGGCGTTGTGCCAACTGCGGGCCGGTACCGCCCATGTGCAACAGTACGTCGTAAAGGTCGGAGATGGTTGGCGGCTGCGAACGGTGCGTCAGCGGATCGTTGGTGATGCCGGCGCGGGCATAGGTTTCAATCAGCGCGGCGTCTAAATCAGACTCTTCAACCGGTGACAATGCCGGTTGAAGAGTCGCGCCTTGCGTGTTCATCATCTGTGCCTGGGCGCCGCCCATCATCAGCCGCAACAGGCCGTGCAGCGTAATGAGGTTGCTGCGCAGGGCGCTATCGGCCTCTTCGGCATCGACAACCTGCGGCAGGTCAAACGGGTTGATACGGGTGTTGCTGTTCAGGCTCAGGCGGACATAAGCGCCACCGACCGCTTCGGCCATCCGCTGGTACTCGTTTTCGGGGTCGATAATAAAAATCTCAGTGCCAAACATTAACGACCGCAGCGCCTCTAGTTTAACGGTAAAACTCTTACCGGCACCGGACTTGGCAAAGACAACAGAGTTGCCGTTTTCAAGACTGAAGCGGTCAAAAATGACTAGCCCAGAGTTGTGCATGTTAATGCCATAAAGAATGCCGTTGTCTTGGGATAGGTCGGCTGAGGTAAATGGGAACGTGGTTGAAAGCGCGCCGGTGTTCATGTTGCGGCGGATTTGCAGCTGATCACTAAACTGCGGAATGGTGCTGTTAAGTCCCTGCTCTTGCTGGGCGCTTGCTGGCTTTGAATAAACCAGCTGCTGCCCGAGCATAGATTCAATCTTGTGTGTTACAAACTCCAGCTCGTCCTGGCTGCTGGCGTAGAGTGTAAAGTACATGCCAAAGCGGAAGAAGCGCTCTTCGCCCACCTGCAGCTTGTCGCGCATCTCTTCGGCGTCTAAAATGGCCGCTTGTTTGCCCGGGTCACGGATTCGGCCTTTTTCGGCATCAATCTGAAGACCGGCCTCAAGTTGGGTCACTTTTTTGCGTAAATTTTCGAGCACCACCTGGCTTTCGACCGGATAGATGAACATAGCCAAATCCATAACTTCATCGATGTTGACCATGTTTGATAACCAGCCGGTAAAGATTTGGCGCGGATAGCCGTAGACGTAAAACGTGCGGGCGTAGCGGGTACCGATACGGAAGAAGCCGCTTTGGAATTCGATACTGCTTGGCGCGATAAAATCACGCAGCGCTGTTATGC
>CAYQTN010000031.1:0-1964 GCA_964420445.1 uncultured Candidatus Saccharibacteria bacterium | reverse complement strand
CCATCTCCTCACGCTGGCGCTGGGCTTGAGCCATTGCCACCGGATCCATCTGTTGTTTCTTGCCGCCCAAAGCCATTACACGAGCTCCTTGTCGAGATTTGGTTGCGGAGCGTTGCCCTGCCCCTTGGTAATTACGGGCGCTGTCAGGTCATTGAAGTTCTTGAGCTGCTGGCGAGTGGCGGTATCGGGGTTGTAGGCGTCATAGTAGAGCTCGATGAGCTCCTGAGTATCCAGCGGCAAGCCTTGGATACCGCATTGCAGTAGCCCCGCCAAGCTGGCCTGAACGCGGTTGCGTAGCTCGGTCTTTGCGGCCTCAAGGTCGGCCTCGTTAATCACCACGTGCTGTTCTTTGCCGGAAGAAAACGCACCAACCAGGTTACTGAGGAAGTTCTTGCTGGCCTCTACGGCTTTTTGGGCATCAAGCCCGGCCGGAATGAACGGCACGACAACGTAGAAGCGCTTGTCCATGATGTTAGTAGACATAGCGATATTGCTCATAAAACCGATGTAATCGTCCATCAGCACGGCCAATAGCATGTTGTCGTGCTCGGAACGGATTTTGTCGAGCTTCTCAATATACGGACGAAGGTCGACTTTTTGGGAACGGATAAGAATCTGTATCGGGAAGTATAGTGAGTTCAAAAAGTTCTGATAGCTGAACTCGACACCCTCGCGTTCTTGGGGGCTCATAAGGTCGAAGTTAATACTTTTTACCATGATGACCGAGCGAAACGAGCCATCGCTCATAATCACGATACCGTCACGGATCTCGGCTATTTGCAAGGTGTTTTGGGTGCTGTTGGGGTTTGATACCTTGGCGGCAGGCTGGCCTTGCCCTACCGGCATGCCGGGGGCCCCCGCAGGCTGCCCCGGCGTGGCACCGGGTTGTGCGTAACCAGGCGATACGGTACCGCCGAACTGGGCCTGATTGGGATTATTTGGATCCATGGACTCGATTCACCACCCTATGCTTCCACCTTAGCGTCATTAAGTATGTCGCGTCTTTAATGCAACGATATGACAACCTCGCCGTCATCCTCGCTCATTTTTTGGGCTTGGCGGGCGATGGTTGCGACGTTCAAATCGTCGTTCTGCGCAAGTCCAAGTATAGCAGGATTAGGGGTGGTTGTCTGTGTTTTCTTCGGCTCCGAAGCCGCCGCATCGGCTTGTTGTTGCATAGGCCCTGGCCCCGCCGGCGGTTGGTCGATGATGATATTGCCGTCGCGGTCATGGAGCGGGTTTATGGTCTTAATGTGATCGTTGGTCATGGCTGGCTTGTGGCTCTCCTCGACCAACTTCTCGGCCAGCTGATGCTCGCTGACGCTTTCTTCGGCTGCGGGGTGAGCATCAACCGTACCAGGCGCGACTACCTGTTGTGAGCCGAAAGTCGCGTAATCATCAGGCACTGGCATCTGCGGCGTCGTTTGGTTCATAAACCAATAGTCCTGCGGCGTCTGTTGCGCAGAAGGGTCCGGCTTCATTTGGGTTATGGCCTGTTTTCGATGGGTTTGAGTAGATTCCTGGACCATCTTGTCCAAATGCTGGGCAATCGGATTGTTAGCGGTGTCCAAGATATCGTCAGACGCGGTGACGACGGACGCCGGAATATCCTGCGGTAGCGACGACGGGTCTACCAGCCGGTCTGAGCCGGAAGAGTCGGTGAGATAGTTCGGCTCGGCGTACATGTTTGTCGCGACATTCTTGACCGCCCAGCCGCGGCTGTCTACGGTGTTGGCAAGCGCCTGCAAGCGGCTTCTGACTTCGTTCTGAGATAAGCCGTCGGTATAAACGTGCACCTCTCTTTTTGGTGCTGTTACGGTAACCAGCTGGCTAATACCGTCTTGGTTCCAAATGCGCTTGTGCGGCTTTAGCATGAACCGTAGCCGAGCTATGAGCCAGATGTCGTTTGGTTGGTCCCGGCTGATAGGGGCTGCCAAAAATCCAAAAACTAACATGGGCGGTAC
>CAYQTN010000030.1:4846-7233 GCA_964420445.1 uncultured Candidatus Saccharibacteria bacterium | reverse complement strand
AAACCTCAGCCCGGCGGTTCTGACGATTGCCGTGACCCTGATTTTATCCCATTATTAAACGCGATTTACGACTCGCTGCCGAGCTAAAGGAGACGCGACATGAACCTAACACAGCGCAACAAGCAAGCCATCCTCGCCATACTCGGTGTCATAGCATTCTTTGGCGTACTGTGGATGTTTTCGCCGCGCAGCAGCAATATAGATGACGTACCGGAAGGAACTTCCACCAATCCTGACAGTCAAGCTGTTATTACAGACGGCGAAGAGCTGGTCCAAGCGCTTGGTGGAGTTGATGCCTATGATTTTCTCCAGTACGACTTATTCTTCTTTGCTAAGACCGCCTATGCTTCGTATCAGGATCCAGAGTCAACCGTTGGATTCGCGGTAAAGTCCGACGTCAAGACCGAGGGTGGGGCGGTAAGCTTCGATGGCACATTCGGCTCTGCCGACAACAAGATAACGGTTATTGTTAAAACCCTACGCAACGACCGCATCAACGTTTCGATTACCGATACAAAGACCAAACTGAACATCGACAGCTTCCTACCATCCAACAGCAGGCGCGACCAGTTTATTGGCACATTGCCGCTGACAAGCGACACATATGCTATCGACTACGACAGCCGTTCTGACGGCTTTATTATCTCGCTGTACCCAGAAACCCTCGCGGCCATCAACGCCGCCTACGATGAGGCCGAAACCAAACTCAAAGAGGGTCTTGGTGTTACCAGTCTAGCCGAGGAAATTGTCCAGGTCAGCCGGCCAGGTTCCAGCTTCGGGTTCTAGGACTTTTGGCCGAGTGCGATTGAGTGCTGATCCAAACCTGTCAAATCAATAGCCGCGTCGGCGTCAGTTGTCGTAATAAACGTCTGGTGCGTGCGCAAAAAATGCGCAAGGGCGTGCCGGCGCTTGCCGTCTAACTCGCTAAAAACATCGTCCAGTAGAATAATCGGCTTTACGTCGCGTTTTGCTTCTAACAACCGCAGCTCATGAACCTTCAGCGCAAGAATTGCCGTCCGCGTTTCACCGCGTGAGGCAACCTCGTCGGCAGGCCTGCCATCAAACAACACAACAAAGTCATCCCGGTGCGGACCATAAGAGGTAAAGCCACGTTCTATGTCCTGTTGATGCGATGCCTCAAGCGCCTGGAACAGTCGTGTTTCGTAATCTTGGTTCTTCAGTTTACTGACATACTCAATCGCTATTTTCGTCTTGCCGCTGCCAGCCAATTCTACATACAGTTGTGCTATGTCCTTGGCAATTTCTTGTACTAGCTGATGCCTAGCTTGGGCAATGGCGCCGCCCAGCTCACTTAGGCGCAGATTCCACACAAACAACTGTTCATTTGTTGGGCGTTTAGCATTCTTAAGTAGGGCGTTACGTTGCGCAAGGGCCCGGCGGTAATGTCGCCGAGTGGTCGCGAATCCCGGAATCGTTTGCTCCAACAAATTGTCCAGGTAGGCACGACGAGCTTCCGGTTGGCCGTGCAATAAAAGCAGGTGATTGGGCTCAAACAATACCGCCGGCAAGGAGTGGGTGAGCGTTAAAAGTTTGTAAGGCTTTTCATCAAACACATAGCTTTTCTGAATGCGGGCACCGTCTTGCACCAACTTAACACTGCGTTGTCCATTGTCTGCCTGGGCGTCAATTCGCGCCCACGGCGCGTCAAACCGTAGCAGCTCGGTGTCTGTGGCGCGGTACGAGCTGCCGGTTGCTGCCATAAGTATTGCTTCTAGTAGGTTGGTTTTGCCGCTGCCGTTTGGTCCGACGATTATTGTCACGCCCGGCTCAAACTCAAAGCTCTCATCCTCATAAGAACGGAATTGTTGCAGGCGAATTGATTGAATCATCTGAACACCAGTATAGCGTTTCGTATCAGGAACGCAGTGGCATCACGACGTGCTTGTAGTCCTTATTCTTCGGGTCGGTCAGCAGGGAAGGATCGAGCTTACCGTTGAATTGGAAGGTAACTGTATCACCAGCCAACACATGCAGAGCATCAAGTAAATAGCGGGAATTAAGCGTGACCTCGCCGTTGCCGGTTACTTCCGCCTTGGCGCTGGCAGTATTCTCACCCAACTGCGAAGCAATCGAGTTGATGCTCACTTGTCCGCTGGCATCATCTACTTTTATGGTTACGCTGCCGGCACTCTCACGGGCAAATAGCGATGACACTTTGGTTATGTTCGTAAAATCGTCGCGACTCAAGGTTGCGCTGACGGCGAAATCGTTCGGGATTAATTTGCGGTAATCAGGATAGGCGCCGTCAATTAGCCGGCTCACGAGTTCGATCTCGCCAACCCGGAAGAGCACCTGTTGGTCATCGTGAGTAATGTGCACCGGCTCTTCACCGTCGCCCAAGATACGCAACATGTCCTGCATAGCGC
>CAYQTN010000030.1:4509-4836 GCA_964420445.1 uncultured Candidatus Saccharibacteria bacterium | reverse complement strand
CGCTGGCCGGAATCAATAGCGAGATATCGCCTTTATGTTTACCGAGTGACTTTTCCGCCAACCTATAACTATCGGTGGCCACAACGTACAAGTTACCACCGTGGCTATGTAGAAAAATACCAGTCAACACTGGGCGAGCTTCGTCACCAGAGGCAGCAAGCACAGTTTGCTGTAAACCCTTTTTAAACACCGAAGCCGGTATCTCCCAAGATGTTCCCTCGGCAATCGCTGGCATAACAGGGAAGTCGTCAGCCGCTACGCCATTTATTGTCGACTTATATTGGTCGGTTGAAATATGAAGCTTATGTTCGTCTACCAGCTTTCTAA
>CAYQTN010000030.1:2222-4499 GCA_964420445.1 uncultured Candidatus Saccharibacteria bacterium | reverse complement strand
TTCGTCTAGTTCTAAGTTAATAACGCCGCTCGGCAAGCTACTAACAAAATCTTGCATCAGCCGGGCAGGGACAGTAATAGCACCCTCGCTCGCTACCTTCGAGCCTATATAGTGCGTGATGGCGATATCTAAATTAGTAGCCGCCACACTCAACCTATTATCAACTGTCTTTAGAAGTACGTTGCCTAAAATGGGTAGGGCATTACGAGAATTAGCGATACGTGCGACCGAGCCGAGTGCTTTCTGAAGATTTTCCTGGGTTACCTGGAGCTTCATAATAGAATTCCTTTCTTTAATTTGCTTTGGTTTATATAAGGGGTGTGGATAGTGGGTATAAGCTTCGGGATAACAGGTACGGATGTGGCATAGTACTGCTGATAACTCTCACCAAAAGCACGGGTCGGCTGGGGACGGGCGACCGTATAACTAGGTGACTTACCCACCCACGACTGCCACCCGGTCAGCCGGCTGAGTACAACTCGGTAGTTTATGCCTAAGCTCGGCCACACGTTATACTCCGCCTGTCCACATGCGCAGGCAACAAAGTTGCGCTCACGCATACAAACGTTCCTTGATTTCGGTGACATGCTGCCTTATAACGGCGTCAAAAGACAGCTCATTCTCGACTTTTTCAACCGAGTGAATAGCAGTTGTATGATCTTTACGACCCAGCTCGCGGGCAATCTTTGGGAAGCTCAAATGTAGCTCACTTCTCAGCATATACATGGCAATCTGGCGGGGCACAACAATATCTTTGTCGCGCTTCGGCCCTAAAATATCCTCCATCGGCACCTGGAAATGTTTTGATACTCGTTCTACAACTTGCCGGGCGCTGAGGTGTTTTGGCCGAGTTTTATTGGCGCTTAAAAGACTCGAGACAATAGCGACATCCGGCTCAAGGTTGCGCATCTCACAAAAGGCAATCAACTGGTTCAATGCGCCCTCGAGTTCACGGATATTGGTCTGGATGTGATTGGCAAGGTAGTCGACAACATCGCTCGGCAAGCGGATACCGACGGCATCGGCCTTAGACTGCACAATCGCGCAGCGGGTTTCAAAATCGGGGTTCTGCATATCGATCGACATACCCCACGCAAAGCGCGAGCGCAAGCGTTCTTCTAGTGTCGGGATATCTTTGGGCGGTTTGTCAGAACTAATGATGACCTGCTTATTAGCCTGGTGCAGGGCGTTAAAGGTGTGGAAGAATTCTTCCTGTGTTTTATCCTTGCCGGCAATAAACTGCATGTCGTCGATAATCAGTACATCGGCGTTTCGGTAGTAACCGGCAAAGTCGGTGTTCTTTTTGTAGCGCACAGCGTCGATAAATTCTTGCACAAACTGCTCAGTCGATACGTATAAGACTCTCGAGCCTTGGTTGCGGGCGATGATGGCGTTGCCAACGGCTTGAATCAAGTGCGTTTTACCAATACCCACGCCACCGTAGATAAACAATGGGTTGTATTTGGTGCCCGGGTTGGCGGCGATGGCTTGGCAGGCGGCATAGGCTAGCTCGTTACCGGATCCGACAATAAAGTTCTCGAATGTATAGCGCTCGTTTAGCCCTTGTCGATAGCTGTGGCTGAGTGAGTTGCTGATTGCCGGACGATTCGAGCTGGTGGTTGCTGGCGCAGCGTTCAGCGTGACCGTGTCGTCCTCTTGGCGCTGACGGTTGGCGCTGGCATCGCTGTGGATTTTGTACTCTACTCGTTCGGGTGTGAGTTGGTTCTTGGCCAACACATCAACCACCAGATCATTGTACTTACGCTCAAGTTGCTGCTTAACAAATACATTCGGTACGCCGATAGTCAGCACCCCGTCTTTATTACGGAGCAGGCGGGTGTTCTTGAACCAGGTCACATAGTTACCGCGCGACACGCTTAGTTCAATTTCCCCTAAAACAGCCTGCCAAAGTCTTTCGTCCTGCACTTGCTACCGTACCCTCGCTGCGTTACTTATCCCCATACTATAGCAAAAAGAAGGTACTTTTCCACAAGCCCTTAGGTGTTGTTTTTTTACGTCGATACTTTCGCACTAAAATAGCGGTAAGTTATGCACATGTCGCAAGAACACCTTATAAACTGTGGAAAGCTCTTGGGAAAAAGTGGAAAAGCTGGTAAAATTTGTGGGTTATCATTGTCAAAAAGACACACCACCTAGACAGTAGCCGCCTTGTGCGCTACGCGGCGTGGAAAGAACAGTAAAGCAAGAAGGACTATAAGTTATGCCAAAGCGAACCTACCAGCCTAAGAAGCGCAAGCGCGCAAGAGAGCACGGCTT
>CAYQTN010000030.1:0-2122 GCA_964420445.1 uncultured Candidatus Saccharibacteria bacterium | reverse complement strand
TATCGGTTTCATGGGCATGGCGGCGTCCGCCGTGTCTACCGTCTCGGCCGTCCCGCCAGGGCAGGTCTGGCGACTGTTCATGTCTTAAGTGGCGAGAAAGTCCGCGGTTCGCGCGCGGCCGTAGTAGTCAGTCGCAAGGTAGACAAATCTGCCGTCCGGCGAAACCGTATCCGCCGCCGTGTCTACGAGATTGTTCGGGCCAAACTACCGGAGCTCAAGCAGCCGGCCGAACTGGTTATCACCATCTATCAGCCAGAGGCCGCTACCATGTCGGCCGCCGAGCTAAGGCGCACCTTCGACCAGCTCTTCAAGAAGGCAAAGCTCTAACGCTTGGTTAACAGGGGCTAAGACGCTATAGTAGAAGGCACGTAACGTCGCTTAAGCGACCAGAAAGAGGAGTTTTAAAAGCGTGTTTACAACGTTCATCGTTCAGCCGATATTCAACCTTCTCGTACTAATTTACGCGCTGTTGCCGGGGCATAACTTCGGTCTGGCAGTCATTCTGTTTACTATCGTCATCCGTTTCCTGATGTGGCCACTCGTCAAAAAGCAGCTGCACAACGCTACTGCCATGCGCAGGTTGCAGCCGGAACTCAAGCGCATCAAGAAAGAAGCCGATGGCAACCGCCAACGCGAATCCACGCTAGTAATGGAGCTCTACAAAGAGCGCGGCATCAACCCGTTTAGCTCCATCGGTATCCTCATCGTCCAACTGCCGATTCTTATCGGCCTCTACATCGGCCTGCAAAAAATCATCAGCGATCCATACCAGATTGTCAGCTTCGCCTACGGCCCGCTCCAAAACTTGTCCTGGATGAAGGAGTTAGCCAGCGATATCTCCAAGCTAGATATGACCTTGCTCGGCTTCGTCGATCTCAAGCGAGCCGCATTACCATCGGGCGAGGGCGTCTACTGGCCCGCCATGTTCTTGGTTCTCGGTAGCGCCATCACGCAGTACTACCAGACCAAGCAGCTCATGCCCGATGACAAAGACGCCCGCAAGCTTCGTCACATCTTGCGCGATGCCGGTTCAGGCTCCCAAGCCGATGCCGCCGAGGTTAACGCCGCCGTCAGCCGCAGCACCCGTTACTTTATCCCCGTGCTTATCTTCTTTTTCACCGTCAACATCGCCTCGGCCCTGAGTCTGTACTGGCTGGTGAGCGGCCTCGTTGCCATGTTGCAGCAGCGCTACATCTTAAACCAAGACCAAGAAGAAATCGAAGAGACACTGCACCCCGAAGAGGCCCAAAAGAAGCCTGCTACAAATCGTAAAAAAGTTACGTCGACGGCCCGCGTCGTTTCTATTACCTCAGAAGACAAGCCTGCTAAAAGCACCAAAACAAAAAAATCAGCCTCCAAAAAATCTAAGAAAAGGAGACGCTGAGCCATGGAAGAGTCAATTATTTATGCCAAAAAGTACCTCGAGGACATACTGTCTTTCTTTGGTTTAAACACCGATGTTCATGCTACCTCGGAAGACGATGTTATCGAGCTTAATATTCCCTCAACCCACATGAACGGCTTCTTAATCGGCCAGCGTGGCGACACCATGCGCTCGTTGCAGTTTTTGGTTTCCCAAGCCCTGCGCAACAATGGCTACGAGTATGTACGTGTCAACGTAGATGTTGCAGATTACAAGCGTCAGCGCGCCGAGCGTTTGGCCGAGACCGCCCAAGAATGGATTGCCTCAGTCAAGAAATCCAATGAGCCTATGGAGCTTAAGCCAATGAGCGCTGCCGACCGCCGCGTGGTACACAAAGTTGCCGGCGAGGCGGGTCTAGCCACCGAGTCTATTGGCGAGGGCAGGGATAGGCGGGTGGTGCTTAAGCCTTCCGAAGGCGGTGCGGTCGCTGAGGATGAGGCTGAAGAAGCCGAGGCCGAAGAATAGGCATTGCTTGGAACTGGCTTTTTGTTGACAAGTGTGATATAATATATAGAGATGGTATCTGAATTAACAGATACGGCCGCCGGAAACGGCGGTTTTTTTATGTTCTTTCTCTGGCCAAAGAACCAAAGGCCACTTCTTTTGTGCCGACAAAAGAAGCAAAAGCTCTTCGGCTGGCCTTGCTCATGGGCAGCGGCCAGTCAAAGCCGACAATGGTCGTGACAACTCGCTTCGCTC
>CAYQTN010000029.1:0-7328 GCA_964420445.1 uncultured Candidatus Saccharibacteria bacterium | reverse complement strand
AGCGGCTTTGAGCTCTTGGGCACCGGAACCACCACGGCCGATAACTACACCGGCTTTGGCGGTAACAATTGTTACGGTTACGAGGTTTGGTGAGCGTTCGATATCAATCTTGTTGATAGCGGCACGGGAACCAAGCTTTTTGGCAACCATTCGGCGGACTTCGAGGTCCATCGTAAGATAGGTGACGTAGTCTTTCTTGGTTGCGAACCACTTGCTGCGCCAGTCTTTGTTGACCTGCAGGCGCATGCTAATCGGGTTTACCTTCTGTCCCATATTATTTCTCCTCTTTCTTGGCAGCCGGTTTAGCGGCAGACTTCTTAGCTGCGCGCTTGTCGCCGTCTACGACAACCTTGATATGACTGGTTCGTTTTTGGTACGGATGAGCCATACCGCGGGATACCGGGCGGAAACGCTTGTAGCGTATGCCTGGAGTAACACTGATTTCAACAATACGGAGGCTGTCAGGACGGAAGCCGTGGTTGTGGTCGGCGTTAGCCTGTGCGCTCTTGATAACTTTGATGACAGGTATAGCGGCACGGCGTGGAGTGTGCTGCAAGATAACGAGAGCGTCAGCAACGGTGCGGCCACGAACAAGGCTGGCTACAACGCTAACCTTACGCGGGCTGATACGGACTGCTTTGGCGATTGCTATAACACTCATGGCTTAACCTTTCGCCAGCTTTCCACCGTGTGAACGGAACTTGCGGGTTGGCGAAAATTCACCCAGCTTGTGGCCGACCATGTTCTCGGTAATGAAAACCGGTACGTGCACACGGCCGTTATGAACGGCAATCGTGCGGCCGACAAAATCAGGGCTGATAACGCTCGAACGGGCCCATGTCTTAATGATTGTGCGGTCGTCAGAACCAAGAGCCGCGACTTTCTTCGCGAGCTTCGGATCGATGAACAAACCTTTCTTCAGGGATCGACTCATGATTATTTCCTCTTCGCCGCGTGACGGCTCTTAACAATAAACTTACTGGTTGATTTACGTCGGCGGGTCTTGTAGCCGAGCGTCTTCATACCCCAAGGAGTACGAGGCGCAGCACCGTGGTCTTTACCACCACCAACACCGTGACGGCCGCCGTCACCACCACCGTGAGGGTGATCAACTGCGTTCATAACGACACCACGGACACTTGGGCGTATACCCTTACGGCGGTTACGACCAGCTTTACCAATTTTGACGTTCTGGTGTTGGACGTTGCCGACCACACCAAGAGTAGCCATACAGGTAAGCAGGACTTTACGGATTTCACCGCTCGGCAGCTTCAAGGTGGCGTATTCGCCCTCTTTAGCCATCAATTGGGCGGAGTTGCCCGCAGAACGGACAATTTGTGCACCACGGCCGGGCTGTAGCTCGATTGCGTAAATGGTGCTACCGGTTGGAATGTTGGCAATCGGCAGGCGGTTACCTGCTTCAACGGGCGCATCTTCACCGCAGTGAATGGTGCGTCCAACGGTGATATTGGTGCCAGCCAAGATGTAATGGTAGGTGCCATCGGCATCTTTGATACGGGCGATACGAGCGCTGCGTCCTGGATCGTATTCAATCTGCTCAACAACGGCTTTAGTGCCGGCAGGAAGGTTGAAGTTAACAATACGGATGAAACGACGGGCTCCACCACCGCGGTGGCGGGTAGTGATACGGCCTTGGTTGTTGCGGCCGGACTTCTGCTTACGAATAGTCGTGAGCTGCTTCAGGGGCTTCTTGGCAGTAATACTGTCGAAGTCCTGGCTGGTCATGCCACGTCGGCCGGGAGTTGTTGGTTTGTATGCTTTAATAGCCATTACTTAGACTCCTTCTTTGCCTTTTGGGTCGATTTTTCAGCCTGTTTGGCCTCTTCGACTGCTTCTTCTACGAACAATGGCAATGTGTCGCCGGCCTTCAGGGTCACGTAGGCCTTCTTGATGTCGGAGCGTTGTCCGTCAATTGGGCGGCCACCCTTGCGGTAAGACTGTTTTACTTTGCCCTTCAGGGTAACGGTGCGGACATTGGTAACGGTCACTTCGTACTGAGCGGTAATCGCGCGGGCAACGGTGTGCTTGTTGGCGCTGGTCGGAACTTCGAAGACATAGGTCTTGATGTTCTCAGCCTGGCTCATTGCGTAAGCTTTCTCGCTAATACGAGGAGTTATGATGATGTCTTTCATTACTTGCTCTCCTTTTTAGCCGGGCTAAGCCAGTCGGTTACGGCTTCGAGTGCCTTCGATGTAATGACAATGCTGTCGGCGTTCAAGACATCGAATACGTTTAGGTAACGAGCTTGTACAACCTTAAGCTGTGGGATATTGCGGGTTGCGCGGTCAATAATTTCGTTCTTCTCGGCTACGACGAACAGGACGTTACGGGTCGCTTCGAGCTTGGCCAGCAACTTAACAGTGTCGGCGGTCTTGCCGGTCTTGGCATCAAAGTCTTCGATGACGCTAATCTGCTTGCCGCGGGTAGTCAACGCGTGACGTACAGCTGCGCGTTTGGTGTTGGTTGGCAATATGTGCGAGTAGTTCTCGTTGCCGGTTGGGCCGAAGGTGATACCACCACCGCGCCAAATTGGCACGCGGATGGAACCAAAACGAGCGCGTCCGGTGCCTTTTTGCTTCCATGGCTTTTTACCACCACCAGATACTTCGCCACGCTTTAGGGTGCGGGCATTGTTGGTCCGGCCGTTCGCAAGGTAGGCGTTGTAGGCTTGCTTCAATAGGCTGTGATTGACCTTCTCAACGGCAAAGATTTCTTTTGGCAGCTTAGCGGCTGTAGCAGCCTTGTTACCGGTCTTGGTATAGGTAGGAACACTCATTACTTGGCTCCCTTCAAAATAACGATGCTGCGACGTGGGCCAGGAACGGCGCCGGTCACAGCAATGAGGTTATTTTCTGCATCTACATGCATAACTTTAAGACCTTTTACGGTCACTTGGTCGTGGCCCATCTGTCCGGCCATGCGCTTACCTTTAAAGATACGCTGCGGGTACATAGAACCAATAGAGCCCGGGCGGCGATAGTTGCGTCCACCGTGCGTCTTGCGGCCAAGCTTAAAGTTGTGGCGCTTAATTGTGCCGGCAAAACCCTTACCTTTGCTGGTGCCGGTCACTTGAACCATATCGCCGACACTAAAAACGTCGGCTTTCAGTTCTGTGCCGACGCTCATGTCTTCACCAATTTCGTCAACGCGAATTTCGCGGACGATCTTCACTGGTGCGAGCTTAGCCTTAGATGTGTGGCCAACTTGTGGCTTGGCAGGATGCTTGGCAGTCTCCGTGCCGATCTGGACCGCCTGATACCCATCGGTTTCAGTGGTCTTCACTTGCGTAATGACGCAAGGACTAGCGGAAAGCAAGGTAACAGGCGTTACGACACCGTCGTTAGCAACGAGGCTCGTCATGCCGACCTTTCTCGTGATGAGGGCTTTCATAGTTATCTTTACCTCTTATTGTTTAGTGACACGCTATCAAAAACCTTGGTGTCGAACGGTTTCTACCCCTGTAGACCTGATCGTTCACCAAGTTATTGGCGTGGCAAATTGTTGATATACCACAACAGATTAGCACATAACGCTAACACTAGTCAATATGATGATAATTCTACAATACTAGTTCGATGCCGATTGGCAACCAGAAGCCGACGAACATGGCCATAATCAAAAAGGCATATTCTATCTTGCGGTCAATTTGAAATCGTTCTAAACGAGCAAACCACAGCCCAATTCCGAGGCCAATTGGCAGTGGTATCGTCGTATTACCTATGACTAACCGCAGCCAAAGTGTACCGACAATTAGATACAGCACCAGTTTTAAGATATAGACTGAATCCGGTTCATTACGATTACTGCGTGTTTGTTTTTTCGTCATCTTGTACATATTAAAGCATAATCATGACACAACTTGGCGTAATATTGTTTACAGAACCAATAACCTCACTAGTCGTAAGCTGGTGGCATGGCTCGAGCATCAAAAGAAGGTATCGGAGAAAAAGCCGCCTTGTTCGGCCGTAATTTCAATACCGTTGTCGCCTTAGGCGCTGGGGCCGTCGCGCTTGCCTTGCCCGGTCCGAACGTTCTCATCTCTGGTTATGCGACGTTGAACGCTTTACAGGCCGGAGGTTTTGAGATGCTGCGTCGCTGGGCCAAGAACCGCCGCAATAGTTAATCTTTGGCCTTGAAAGCCGTACTCATATATTTCCAGATCTTGTTATCATTGTGGATTTTCCAAAGGTAGTACCACCATTCTAACCCCCAGATATCTATTGGCTGCAAACCAGTACGCCGGGCGAAAGCAACAGCTTCTACTACCTGCTGGTAGCCAATACTCTTATATTGCTCGTGTAACGGCAGGTTTACGGTAGCGCCTGGCCCCCAGGGCTCGGCTTGAAGCTCATGAATAAAAACTCGCCGCCACTTTAATAGACGTATAAGCACCGCTCGTAAACGGTAGAATAGCGCCGGCCGAGACGCATGACGATAACTGCCCTTATTAAAAAAGTACCTGTAGATAGAGAAAGCGTAGATATCCGGCCGGGGTCCAAAAAACGGTATACCCCATGAATCGCTGGTAGACATAATTATGGGGTGTTTAGGGTCGAGTTTTTTTACTACTTTATACTCGCGTTTGAGTCTATTTCGGTCAAAATCACCGTTTTGGCCAAACGTTTTGAGCATAGCTTCGTTCTCTAGCTGCCAACTTACTAGGTTTGGGTGATCTTTGTAGCGCGTCACGACGGTTTCAATAAACCTGAGCAATGCTGCTTGCCAGTCTGACTCAGGTAATTCTTGGGCCCAGTCAGGCCAGTGGCTCTCGGGCCAGCGTGGTTGACGCAAGCCTATTGATAGCGTAATTTCGGCGCCGGAACGTTTAGCCATCGCAAACTGCCAGTCAAGCTCTTTAAAGTCACATTTTCCTTGGGTAGCTTCGTGTATGTCCCAGTAGCTCATCAGCCGCAGCCTTCTGACGCCAAGGTCCTTTAGGGCACTCTTAAGACAGTCTTTTGGATCCACACCCATCTCACGGGCGTATTTTATTGAGAAGCTAGCACCGAACACAGGTCGTTTCATTAGCTAGAAATTGGACGGCCGAACTGGCAGTTGCGGATACCTGCAGCAGACACGACTAGACCACCGCAGTTACTGGCGATATCTTCTGACACGAGCGTGGCAGCATCTTCAATAGATATATCTCCAGCTTCTACTGAATTTGCCGCCTTATGTGCCTCTGCCTGTGGCATGTAGCACTTTTCTCGGCAAGCTTCCGGGCATGCAGCCAAAATCGTATCGTAGGCTTGTTCGAAATTACTCATGAAGCTAGTATACGCGCTTGCTGCTTAGCAAGCATGTCCGCAATCAGCCGGTACTGATCAATAGCCCACCAACTAACTTTTGTTTCGTCGTGGGTTCTTAGAAACGATTGGTAGCCGGCTAAATCCAGCCATTCGTACGCTTCGACCTCATCAGGGTTAAGAACTGGATCATCGCTGACCTCGGCACAAAATATCGGGCAAAATTCGTGCTCTGTTATGCCATTAAATGGTGGTGTCTTATATGTATAGTCGGATATAAGCAGTCGCACATTATCAAGTTTCCGGTAGCCAAGTTCGTAAATAGCCCGGCGCCTCACAGCTGATTCTATAGGTTCGTTTGGACTGACATGTCCGCACACGCTGTTAGTCCATACGCCCGGCCATACTTTTTTACTGAGCGCGCGCTGTGTTACGAGCAGTTTGCCATCAGATTTTCGGAATATGTAACAAGAAAATGCCATATGCAGCTGTGTATCTGCAGTGTGGCTGGCTAGCTTGGGTCCGGTTTTACCGGTTGGGTTTCCTTGTTCGTCCACAAACTGTATAAGCTCTGTCTCACTCATACGGTTTTTATGAAACAAGTCCTTCCCTTTTAGCGAAGGCGAATGATTTCTCGAATTGTGAGTGCATTGGCGTTGGTAAATTATTAAGCGTAAACCAACCGATCTCATCTATTTTGTGCGGTTCGCCGATTACGACTTTAGACGGGTCAACTTGCACGGCGTGCACGAACACCATCCAGTGGGTTGGTATTCCGCCGTTTTCCCGCAAGGCTTCATACGCCCCTAAAAAACGAACTTCGATGGGCTCTGTCATTAACTCTTCACCTATCTCACGCCGGACGGCGTCGTCCAGTGATTCGCCGAACTCCACAGCGCCGCCACCTATATCCCATCTGCCTTGCTCGTCGCGAGTGGTTTGGCTGCGTTTTTGCAACAGAATTCGGCCGTTACCATCATGAACAACAAAGCATACGGTCACGCCGATATAGTCGACACCGCGGCGCATATCAACCGCCTCGCTAGCTACTGTTTTATGAGTCATTACCATAATTTTACACGATAACAGCCCCGTTTGCTTGGGTCTGTGTCATGTTTTACCAAACGGATGCGTCTCTAGCGTAACTTCATTTCTTGCTGCGTGGTTGCGTGTATGAGCACGCCATCTACGTGAGCAAACGCAACCAGCATGATGTCGTATTTTCTTTCGTCAATAGACTTCATCTTAACCTCTTCGCTGATGGTGAGGTTTAGAAGGTCATTTCTAACAAGTGGAGCTCCTGGTGTCACCTGGAACGGTCCTTCAATGTTTTGCTGCCCGAGCGGCTTTAATACAGTGCCCTCATCAAATGAATCATGTTGTCGTCTACCTGAATCTTTGGCGTTCTTGTAGAGTCGATACTCGAAGTTCTTGATTGTTCGCGGTTCGGTAGCGGTAACAGTTAACTCAATAGGAATCGTCGAGTCGTGTAAGCTAAAATCCGACGGCGCATTGATGCTGAGCTTTTCACCCCCACCTGTTAGATTGTCTTTTAGTTTATTTAAAAAACTCATATTTGCCTTTCAGTATACACAAAAATAGACCGACTCATCTTATCTTCTTTGAGCTAAGCCAGTGAGTTTATCTATATCTGGCCTAAAACCAAGCGCAATCGCATATGGTATTGCCT
The DNA here is from genome assembly GCA_964420445.1 of uncultured Candidatus Saccharibacteria bacterium. GTDB lineage: Bacteria > Patescibacteriota > Saccharimonadia > Saccharimonadales > JACDBH01 > CAYQTN01. Next base: position 371 of record CAYQTN010000029.1, on the reverse strand, counting down.
CATCATACGGGTTGGTATCTGCGGACAGACGACTAAACTCCACAGTCGAAACAAAAAGCCTAAAGCCAGCTACATCATGCCAGTGTTTACGGAACTTTGGTGTCATATTGGCAGGCTGTCCAGCCGATAAGTAGTAGGTTAACGCCACGAGTTTCATTATGTAGGCGACCGGGAGCCATAACACCGCACTGGCCATAGCCAAGATTGCAATGCCTGTAAGCTTATCCAGTGACTTAAAACCATCGCTTAAGCCTGTTAGTCCAACGTTTGAGCTTAAATAATAAGACGCGATAGTCAAGAGCACTAACATAAGTCCTAGTGAAGTGTATAGCTGGGCATGCATGTTTCTTGCTGAAAGCACTGAACCTTTG
>CAYQTN010000028.1:0-7573 GCA_964420445.1 uncultured Candidatus Saccharibacteria bacterium | reverse complement strand
CCCTGAAACTAATTGACGGGTCGGAACAGCCGATTGATAGCACGCGGCTCGTCATTGGCACCAAAACACAGACCGTATCGCGAGACTACCGGCTAAGATACGGCGACGACAGCATTATTAACATCTACCTCAGCATCGCTCCCGTAAGGCCGGGCTATGGCAGCGGCAGCGAAGCAGGATTCGTGTTGCTTATACGCGACATCACACACGAGAAATCGCTCGAGGAAGAACGAGACGAGTTCATTAGCGTCGTTAGCCACGAGCTACGCACGCCGGTCACGATTGCCGAGGGCAACCTCGGTAACGCAGCGCTGGTCATCGAAAAGGGCGGTGATACCAACTCTATTAAAAACGCCGTCCAGCAGGCTCACGACCAAATACTATTTTTAAGTAGCCTCATTAACGACCTGTCTACTTTATCGCGTGCCGAGAACGGCACACTCGACGTCAACGTCGTATCTATCAACGTCACGCAGTTGCTAAATAACCTAGCAGACAATTACCGGCCGAGTGTAGAAAAAAAGAACTTACTACTACATGTCGAGGTCGATCCGTCACTTGAACTGCTTTATTCGAGCTCGCTCTACGTCCGTGAAATATTGCAGAATTTTATTACCAACGCCATAAAATACACCGAGCACGGCACGGTTACTATCGGAGCTAAACCTGCCAAAAGCGGCGTTATGTTCTCGGTATCAGATACCGGCATCGGTATCAGTAAGACCGATCAAGAACAGGTGTTTAATAAGTTTTTCCGCTCCGAGGATTTCCGTACCCGCAAAAACTCCGGCACTGGACTTGGCCTGTACGTCACGCGCAAACTGGCAAAACTTATCGATGCCGAGATTAGTTTAGATAGCACTTTGAACCAAGGATCTACTTTTACTATCTACATACCTAACAAAGACGCCCCAAAACCGGCAGACGAGCAGAAAGCCTAGATCTTAGGTAAGCGAGGGACGGCGTGCATTACCGGTATGCACACGTTGCGGTCTTTCCAGCGGACTTGCGAAAATTCATATCGAAGCATTGAAAGATGCAGGACGTACAGCTCCAGACAAACTGCAACCGGAAAAGCCGCCATCGCCTCACCAATATCACGAACATTCCAGGCGCGAAGAATTCGCCAATGTACCCACAACATCAAGCTGACCGTCACACCGGAGGCTACCCAAGCCATGCCGAAATCCACAAAGAACCCGCTAATAAATAGCGTAACAGGGACAAATAGCAGCCAAATTTCAGCCATCGATAAAAGCAGCACGCTCTCGGGGCGCTTGCGCAGCTGCGGGTAACGGACCCGAATTGCTGTCTCCCACTGATCGTTCAACTGTTTGGCGGTACGCACGTCTAGCGCACCGCTGGAGCGCATAAAACTATATTCATCCTTATGTGCAAGGCTCTTGGCGAAATACGCCTCAGGCACGACAGTATTGTTGACAGCCCCGAATCCGCCAGTGGCCTCCATTGCCTCTTTGGAAATCAACCATGTCGTACTGAGTACGGGAGGGCGGTTAAACAGCCTGCGAGGCAATGCCAGCTCCCACCAATAGCGCATGGGCTGAATGAGTGAGGCGTGTTCGTTGCTTACGTTCGCCTGCGGCATAACAGAAATCATCTGCTTCTTGCGGGCGGTTAGCGTACCCACCAAACTACGGATGGTTCCTTTGCCGAACCTCGCATCCACGCCGCAAAAAAGTAGTAATTCTCCGCTGGCCGCCTCTGCTAATGATTGGTAGGCCTGGTTCTTAGCCAACCAGCCTTTTTTGGGCTCGCTACCGGCGATGAACCGAACACCGTCTTGGGCAAAACCGCGAATGATTTCGGATGTGCGGTCTTGCGAGCAATCATCTAATACTAATATCTCAAGCTTCGGGTAGTCGCTGGCGATAATTGATGTCAGACAATCCGGCAAATCTTCTGTTTCGTTGCGCGCCGGTATGCACACGCTCACCGTCGGCAATGAAGCATCGGAGGCGTACTTGTCACTCGGACGGATTTTGCTGCGTTTTAAGGTGCCGTGCGCGGTGAATGCAATAAAGACTGCCGCCAAAAGCGCCGCCGCGCTAGATCCCAGTAACCAAAACCCGTCTTCAATGCCAGCCATGCCGTCAATAATAAGTACCGCAATGGTGATTAACTGATATAACCCAAGATAGCGAGAGCTGCGTGACGTCACTTGCTGAGCATGCCGAAGATGCATTCGTTCAGCAACGACGCGCATGGCGTTAATGGCTCGGTAAGCCGCTACAGCGGCCACCAGAAACGATAAAATGCCCGGGTCGGCTATAAATACCAGCGTTCCGCCTGACGAGGCGGTAAGTAGGACCGCAATGTACAGGACTCTTCGTACCTGGCGCATGCGCACGAGCAGTGCAATAAGTTCAAGCAACAAACCCGTGCCAAGCACAAGTAGACCTGCCACAAGCGGCGTAGTAAACATAGCTAAAACTATACACTACTCCGCTTATGGTTTTAGCCCGTTGGCCGCCTCTTTGTACGCCACTGTTGACTTTATAGGCGCACAGGGGTATATTGACACCTAACGGCTTACTCTAGTAGTAAGCTTTTTTATTAGAGAAGGGGACAAATCAGGTGGCAGATAAAACTTCGCCAAAAAAGCCGCGGGTTCGTAAGGTAGAGACTGTACGAGAAAAAGCAGTCAAGACGGCCGCAAAGGCCGAAACAAAAGCCCACAAGCGACCACGTCGCCGATTGGGTCGCGTCCTGCGAGTAATCGTTCGTCCGTTGAAGGCGATAATCCGGCCGTTCAAGAAGCCCGTCCGCTTCTTAACCCGACCGTTTCGCACCCGTCCTGTCCGATTTATCGGACGTGTATTGGGAAGGATACTGTGGCCAAAGTATTTTCGGAATTCTTGGAAAGAAGTCCGACAAGTTACCTGGCCGTCCCGCCGCGATACCTGGAAGATGACATTCGCCGTCATAGTGTTCGCGGTCGTGTTTGGCCTCGCTGCCGCCGGCGCCGATTTTGTACTCGATAAAGTAATTAGAAGGATAGTGTTCCGCTCATGAGCAAGCGATACGATACGACCAAACAATGGTATGCCATTCATACCTACAGCGGCTACGAAGAAAAAGTAGCCGAATCTATCCGTCAGCGCGCGGATTCGTTAGACATGAAAGACAAGATCTTTCAAGTCTTAGTACCAAAAGAGAAAATGATTGAAATCAAGAACGGCAAACGCAAAGTTGTAGAGAAGCGAATCTTCCAAGGCTATGTACTTGTACAGATGAAACTCTCGGAAGACGCTTGGTACATTGTCCGCAATACCCCAAGCGTGACCGGTTTTGTTGGTACCGGCACCGAGCCGACACCTGTCGAAACTGATGAAATTGAAAAAATCATGAAGCGCATGGGCCGTGAAGAGCCCAAACACAAGATTGATTACAACATTGGCGACGTCGTCAGCATCACCGATGGTCCGTTCAAGGGCTTTGACGGTGCTATCAATGAGATAGATGTCCAAAAGGGCAAGCTCAAAGTACTCGTCAATATGTTCGGCCGCGAAACTCCTGTAGAGCTTGACTCTCTCCAAGTTAAGCGTGTTTAACGGTAGCTAGTCCGGCGGTGAGCATTCCCGAAGCGTGCAACTCGTCTAAACCGCTATGCGCCGAGAACTTCCGAACGGCGGCAGCTATAGCCATGGAAGCGGTTGAGCGCGACGACGAACCAGTTTTTGATCGTGCTATAAATGTTTTAGAACCTCTGTTATCGTCTGGTAACGGGAGCAGCCTGGAGGTCTATTACACACCAAGGCAGTACGAATTATCGGGTGCGATCCTACGTTGTGGCCTTTGCCGTAAGTGCGTAGAAGTAGCGCAGGAACCGTGAGTAAAATATACTTCTGATAGAAACATCTGGACAACAGGGGTAAAATACCGTATAATCCAACAGTTACGCACGATGTTTGTGAGCTTCAATCATCACGAACTACGGAGATATAACTATGGCAGACGCCAAAAAAGTCAAAGCAAATCTGAAGATGAAAATCAAAGGCGGCCAAGCATCGGCAGCGCCTCCTGTTGGTAGCACCCTCGGTCAATACGGCGTGAATATGATGGATTTTATTGGTCCGTTCAACGACGCGACTAAGGACATGAAGGGTAGACTTACAGCTCACATCACAATATTTGATGACCGCTCAATGAAATGGCGAGTTGTCAGTGAAGCAACTGATGAAGACCGCACCATGGTTTGGCGCGCCGTCGGCACCCCGACTGACGACCTTATTCGCTCAGCGCTTAAGGTAGATAAGGGTTCCGGTGTACCGAACAAAGAGAAGCTCAGCAAGAAGCTAACCCAAGCTCAACTTACCGAAATCGCCGAAGCCAAGATGGAAGACATGAACGCCGATGATATTGAAGCCGTCAAAAAGATGGTTGCCGGCACGGCCCGTTCTATGGGCGTCGAAATCGAAGCCTAAAGAGACAAGCGACAAATTAACCAATTCGCACTACCCGTCAGTCGGCGGGTAGTGTTTAATGTAGGGTATGGAAATAGGCCTTAACCCGTACTGTTTAGATCCGGGCGCTTTGCCCGTAGGTGCCCAAGCACGCAAGGTCGCACAACAGCCAGATGCAACACCCGTACAGCGTATATCGCCACGCGAATACGACCAACTCGTCGCCGACGCATGGCGCATTAACGAAGCCGGCTATCCAAGACTAGCCGAAGCCGCCATGGCAGAAGCAGGCATCAGCTTACACATTGATGGCGATGGCCGCTAAAACCACTAGCCTACCGCTGTAATTTTTGCTATAATACGCCTCATAACAATCTAAGTTTGTGGGAGGCTCTAAAACGGCCGCATGCACCACGAAAGGACAAGAAAATGGCTAAGAAAGCCGATTTACTCAAGCAGGCCGATAAGCTGGGTCTGGACGTTTCAGAAAAAAATACCATAGCCGAAATAGAAGCCGCCATCAGCGGCACAGAGGGCAAGAAAGGCGCCGAGAAGGGCCTGCCAGAAATTAAGTCTGTGGCCGATAACGCCGCAAAGGAGAAAACCAATGGGAATACTGAAGAAAATGATACGCCTGAGACTGAAACAGGTCAGCAAACAGAAGGAAAAGTAGCTAAAGCCGGCAAGCGTAGCGCCAAGGCTCTTAAAGAAGCTGAGGATCTAGCTGCCAAGGAAGCTCGCAAAACCGCTAAGGCCGATGCCGAGAGTCAAGAAGCTCCAAAATCGGTTAAACCTCCGACACGCTCGCGCCTCGAGCGCGCTGGCAAAAAACTGCGTGAAGCCGCCAAACTTATCGAGAAAGACAAGCAGTATTCACTGAAGGAAGCTGTCGAACTGGCAACAAAAACCAGCCCGACCAAGTTTGATGCCACACTTGAAGTACACATCAACCTCAGTGTTGATCCTCGTCAAGCCGATCAAAACCTTCGTGACAATATTGTATTGCCACACGGTACCGGCAAGACTGTCCGCGTAGCCGTATTGGCTGAGGGCGACGACGCGGCAGCAGCTAAAAAGGCCGGTGCTGACATAGCCGGAGCAGATGAGTTACTAAAACAGCTCGAAAAGGGTGTCATAAATTTTGACGTCCTGATTGCCACGCCAACCTTGATGGCTAAGCTGGGCAAGTACGCTCGCACATTAGGCCCCAAGGGTCTTATGCCGAACCCAAAGAGCGGTACCGTTACAACTGATGTCGCCAAGGCCGTTACCCAAGCCAAGGCCGGACGCATTGAATACCGCGTGGACAGCACCGGTATCGTGCATGTCGGCGCCGGAAAGGTCTCTTTTGGTGCAGACAAACTCACCGAGAACGTCCAGACCGTATTTGCTTCTATCAAAGCTAATAAACCAGCTTCCGTTAAGAGCAACTATGTTAAAAGCATCACGATTACCACGACTATGGGTCCCGGTATCAGGGTTCTGATAAGCGAAATCTAAGTAGAATCAACCGCGTACCACAACACCTCCCGGGTTAGTTTGGGAGGTGTTTTGTTGTTACAGTCAGACTCAGATATATAAAGTAAACCGAGAAACATAAAAACGACAACACGTATATGCTTGTACGGCAAACTGATGGCCTGTAAACTACAACTAAACAAGAGAGGGGACTACGTTGGGGGTTTACAGTAACATCCAAATCCGTGAGGCGTTGCAATCTGGCCATATTGTCTGCAAGCCGTTTAACGACAAGCACATCAGCCACGCCAGCCTAGATGTCACGCTCGGATACCATTACTACCGTGTCGAGCGGGCAAACGAACGCAATATCTATAATCCGTTTGATCGGGAAGACGTCGAGCGCTATTTTGACGGTCCATACAAAGCCATGCCCCACAAACAGTGGTGCGATTTAAACGGCATCAAACCACTTAAAAACATCCCCGATGACCACCCGGTTATCGCCATTAAACCTGGCGAGCGCATATTGGCGCATACGCACGAGTTTTTTGGCATCAAACCGCCTGGCGCTTACGAGGTCAAGAGCCGCTCCAGCTGGGGGCGTAACGGCGTAGCCGTTTGCTTTGATGCCGGCTGGGTTGACCCCGGTTACATCAACCGTTTAACTCTCGAGATATTCAACCTCAACCAACGTGAGACTATCCTCTTACCTGTCGGTGAACGCATTGCTCAAGCCGTGTTCCTAGAAACCGGCGAAGTCGACGGCACATACGGCAAAGGGCGCGATGACGGCTTTAGCGGTAAGTACCAGTCAGGCACTGATTTAGATACCATTATTCGTACATGGTCACCGTCACAGATGCTGCCGAAGGCATACCGGGATGAACGTAATATACCTACAACTATTGAGGGGCTAAGTTATGAGTAAGCCCGCAGGCCGCTACATCGTCATCGAAGGACCGGAAGGTGTCGGCAAAACTACCCAGCTAGAGCTCCTGGCACAGCGACTCGAAGCCGCCGGCTATCCGGTGCGCTTGTTCCGCGAACCGGACAGCCAGTCTGACCTGACGGCACGTACCATCCGCATGCTGACCCAAGACCCACGCTATCCAATGAACACCCGTACCGAAGTGCTTTTGTACAACGCGGCACGCAGTCAGTCACTCGAGGTTATCCGCTCCGCCCGCGACCAAGGTGTTATCTGCCTCTGTGACCGTAATTACCTGACAACCCTCGCCATCCAGTATTACGGCCGCGGCGACGTGCCTGATTACAACACCATTACCGGCATCATAGACTTTGCAGTCGGCGACATGCAGCCTGATATGACCATCGTGCTCGATGCGCCGGTACCTGTTTTGCGTGAGCGGGCCCACAGCCGTGGGGCAGGCGAGCGATTCGACAATCTTGACGAAGCATTCTTAGAGCGCGTGCGCGCCGGCTACCTGTGGGAAGCCAAGCATCGCGGTTATCCGGTTATATTCGCAAACAACTCCTCAGAAAAAATCGCCGAGGCTATCTGGCAAACACTCAACGGCAGACTGCAGACCACCACAACGGCTGCTGCCGAGACCGCGCCACCGATGAGCATCACCGCTCAACCCGCAACGTCTATCAAAGAAGTTATCGAGCATAAAAAAGAGTCTTTAGGCGGAGCCGAACAAGAACCCGAGCCGGATTATGTAAAG
>CAYQTN010000027.1:5809-7666 GCA_964420445.1 uncultured Candidatus Saccharibacteria bacterium | reverse complement strand
GCTTGTTGGTCGATGCGGGCTTTCATTTTCGAGAGCGTGTCATCGATATCTTTTTGGGAGACTACCTTCACAAGCTTTGATGTTCCGCCGCTGAAATCGTCGCCGTTACTACCAGATACGTCGCCAAAGCCGGCAACCGCGAACGTTCTACCGGAGCCTAGGTTGTAGCTGTCTCCATTTTGGGCCGCAACGACGTCGACATTATCCGCAAAACGGCAGCCGGGACCAGAGGCCGACGAAAGTGAAGCTGTTTCTTGGGTGATGAAATTCAAGCCGTCGGTGCTAACCGCCGTGCCAGACGGTATGGTGGTTGGAAAATCTTCAACGTCGGAACATGAGATAGACAACGTCACTCGCCCCGATGCTTTGGTGCCGTCATCACGCTGCCCGGTGGCCGGTACTTTTTCGCTGTCGGTCTTAGTGAGTTCTTTAAGGGTAGCGGGAATTTTGCGATCTTCTAGTTCCAGTTCTGTCTGTGCGGTGCTAACAGTAAAGTCAAACGAGCTCACGGCGGTAGTGGTATCGGTTCGGATAATAATGTTTGCCTTTGGCATCACTACAAATGCCATATACCAGCCGAAGAGGAGCAAGAAAGCGCCCAGTCCGGCTAGGAAAAAGCCCGATCGGAAACGTTCAAAGTTAGGCACCTTCAGGTGTTTTAATTTGCTGGCGGCTTTTTCGGCCGGCGCCGCGTCGCTCATATCAACATTGTCGAGTTGTATCGTCTCAGGCTCATCGTCGTCGCTATCTGACGCTGCAGCGGCTAAGGCGCCGACGCTGGCGCTCTTATCTAAAGCCGCTTCGTCCTCATTCAAGCTCTCTGCCAGTTCCGTTTCTTCACCAGGGTGTGCAGGCGGCGAAGGAATATACGGTTTAGTTTGCAGACTTTTAGCTACATGCACCCCCGCGACGCCGGCAAGTGGCAACAGGCCTTGTTCGGATGTAATCAATACGATGCTTTTCTTGCTCGATACTGCGGCGCGTTTAAGTAACTTCATGTTCACGACGCTTTGCATAACGCTGGCGCGCTTAGGCAACACGAGCGCGATTATCTTGTGCTTCGAGGTCTTAACCTTGTCGATGATGTTCGTTATTTCATCATCAACATCTACATAAATTGTTTCTTTGCCGTTGTTCTTTGCCTGTGCCATGTCTTATACGCTTAGTAACTTGTTTATACGTTCTTTTATTGAGCCGGGTTTGTGATCCGGATTCTGCTGGTGCATCGTGTCCAAACCGACCCTTAACAGGCCCATGGCCGTAATAAAGGTGTGATCAGTGACGGCGCCCGTCTTGTCGACGATACCGGCAACTTGTGAGGGATCAATGTGCTGCACCACCGGTTTGCGGGTAAACGGCAAGCTGGTGTACCAGTCGGTTTGTGCGAGCTCGTCCATAAGCATATCAAGTGACGACCCTCCACCGCAAAGCAGGATACGGTGCGGCAAGTGGTCAAGACGCGTAAATTCGCTTAAACCAAGTTCAACACCAGACATCCACACTTCCAGTGTTTTCTCGAGCGCGTCTTCTATGCGGGCTTTTTTATGCTGCGGTATCTTGCCGGTTTCTAAAGCGAGTTTCAGTTTTTCGGCCTGCGCGAAATCGGTTGATAAATCACGCTCAATCGAGCGCGTAAACGCCCTACCGCCGATACCGAACATCTTGGTACCCTCCACGCCGCCTTCGTTTAAGATAGCGATATCGGTGGTACCACCGCCAACGTCCATCAAGATGGCGCTCATATTGGCGTTAGGGTCGTTGCCGACAACACTACGGGCAACCGCAAACGGTTCGGCGGCGACTGCCAATAGATCTAGGTCAAGTTCGTGTGAGGTGCGTTATAGTGCGCCAATGTGT